>JAGACY010000376.1 GCA_017613855.1 Pseudomonadota bacterium | reverse complement strand
TAGGCAGTCAGCCTGTACTTTCTTTTGGGAACAGCACCGGCGATGCGAGTATGGCCGAATATGTCATTACGAACAATCGCTATCCGAGCAAAGCTTTTATGCTTTTGGCTGATGATCTTGTGCGTGAAAATGGCAATCAGGCAAAGGCCGATAAAATGTCCAAACTGTGTGAGGAAAACGGCTGGATCCCCATTTCGATGAAAAATGACTGGACGACCATCTATGGGGAGGGCGTGACACGGAAATAATGCGGAATGCGGAATGCGGAATGCGGAATTGTTTCCTATTTTGGGGGTATGATTATTGGGGAATGTTTTTCATTGTTCATTCAGTCTAAGGGGAAGATGGAACCATGATTTCCTTCATACTTAGTTTGGCAGCACTTATTGTTGGCTATTTTTTCTATGGTAAAGTCGTAGAAAAAGTATTTGGTCCGGACAGCGAACGTCCGACACCGGCAAAATTGAAAGCAGACGGCATCGATTTTATACAAATGCCTAGCTGGAAAGTTTTTATGATCCAGTTTTTGAATATTGCCGGAACGGGTCCGATATTTGGTGCCATCATGGGTGCCAAATTCGGGCCAGCATCCTATTTATGGATCGTACTGGGATGTATTTTTGCGGGTGCAGTACACGACTATTTATGCGGCATGCTTTCGATTCGCAATGGTGGTGTGGGTTTGCCAGAAGTCGTTGGGATCTATCTTGGCAAAAATGTCAAGAAAGTCATGCTCGTATTTTCTATCATTCTATTATTGCTGGTAGGAACTGTATTTGTATACAGTCCGGCACTGATATTGGGTGATATGTCGGGCGGCACTCAATTAGACATCATGATTTGGGTTCTCGTGATCTTTTTATATTATATCATTGCCACATTGCTTCCGATCGACAAAGTGATTGGCAAGATATATCCGGTTTTTGCAGCGGCGATGCTCATCATGGCGGCAGCGCTTGCCGCATGTCTGTTTATTAAATGGCCGGCGTTGCCCGAGATATGGGATGGTCTAGGCAATCGTACATCTGCAGAAACCCCCATATTCCCTTGTTTGTTCATTACTATTGCATGCGGTGCCATTAGTGGTTTTCATGGTACACAGAGTCCAATGATGGCGCGCTGCCTTTCGAATGAAAAATATGGACGTCCAGTCTTTTATGGTTCGATGATAACCGAAGGCATTGTCGCCCTGATATGGGCGGCCGTATCTTCATATTTCTTCTTTGATGGCGGTGCGGCGGCAGTCGGGGCCGAGGTAACTGCATCTGCTCCGGCTGTTGTGACTAAGGTATCCGGCAGTTGGCTTGGTTTCTTCGGTGGGTGTCTGGCTGTTCTCGGTGTGGTGGCTGCTCCGATTACGAGTGGTGATACCGCATTTCGCAGTTCGCGTCTGATTCTTGCGGACTTCTTTCATCTCGATCAGCATCCGATACGCAATCGTTTGTTTCTTGCGATTCCGCTGTTTGTCATTGCCGGGGCATTATTATGGTTCAATATTGCCAATGAAGATGGATTTAATATTATTTGGCGATATTTTGGATGGGCCAATCAGACGCTTGCATGTTTTACACTTTGGGCTGCCACGGTCTTTTTGTATTATAAAAAGAATCACGGTCATCTGTTGACACTGATTCCGGCATGTTTCATGACTGCGGTTTGTATATCCTATATTAGTATTGCCAAAATCGGTTTTAATCTGCCTTCGTCGTGGAGTCCGTGGATTGGCATTGCTGCGTTTTGTCTGTCTTTTGTGCTTTGGATGGTCCTGTCACGTGCTATGGATAAACGGGACAACAAGAGCGCTTCGGGTACCGATGTGACGCAATAATATTATTATTGCGAGACGTATGCGCGCAGTTTTGCCGACAGCCATTTGCCGTCGGCAAAGCGAGCACATAGGCGAGCGTACAAAGCCGTATTGCCGAAGGCAATAGGCGATATAAATGCATAATTGATAATTGATAATGGATAATTATGTAATGAATTGCAGAATTCGGAGAATTAAAATGATTTTTTGAATGATGCAAAACTCGTTATTTCTCGTCCTCATCATTCTTGAGCACGGCCAAAAATGCCTTTTGCGGGATTTCGACTTCGCCGATTTGCATCATGCGTTTTTTACCGGCCTTCTGTTTTTCGAGGAGTTTGCGCTTTCGGGTGACGTCGCCGCCATAGCACTTGGCTAAAACGTCCTTGCGGACAGGGTTAATTGTCTCACGGGCAATGATTTTGCCGCCAATTGCGCCCTGGATGGGAATTTTAAACTGATGGCGTGCAATCGTTTCGGAGAGGCGTTTGCAGATGATGCGCGCGCGTTCGACTGCATGATCCTCATAGACGAGCACGCTCAGCGCATCGACCGGCTCATGGTTGACGAGGATCGACAGCTTGACCAGTTTCGTTTGGCGATATTCCAAAAACTCATAATCGAATGAAGCATAGCCTTTTGAAACGGTTTTGAGTTTATCATAAAAGTCGAACAGAATTTCGCTCAAGGGCAGTTCAAATATAAGTTCGACACGGCGCGAATCGACAAAATGCATATCTGCCTGGATACCGCGGCGCGATATACAAAGATTGATCACAGCACCGACAAAGTCTTTGGGGACGAGGAAATTCGCCTTAATATAAGGTTCTTCGGCCTTGGCGATATTTGAAGGATCCGGATAATAGATTGGGTTATCGACATCAATGACTTCGCCGGAACGAAGATATACTTTATATTCGACGCTTGGAGCCGTTAATATAATACTTTGATCATACTCGCGTTCGAGGCGTTCCTGTGTGATTTCGAGATGCAACAATCCCAAGAAGCCGCATCGGAAGCCCTGTCCGAGCACTGTTGAGGAATCGCGTGTATATACGAGCGAAGCGTCGTTGAGTTTGAGGCGTTCCATCGAATCGGCCAATTCGGGGAAATCGTCTGTACTCAAAGGATAGATTGAGCTGAAGACGACCGGTTTGACATCTTTAAAACCGGCGAGTGGCTCGTCGCAGGGTGTTTCATCGAGGGTAATGGTGTCGCCGACGCGCGCTTCGGAAATGGTTTTCATGCCGGTAATGATGTAGCCAACTTCGCCGGCAGACAGGGATTTGGATGGCACCTGTTTGAGCTGCATCGTACCGAGTTCTTCAATTTTATAGGCGGCACCGCTCGACATCATGCGGATTCGATCGCCCGTTTTGACCTGGCCGTTGAAGACGCGCACGTAAATGATGACGCCTCGGTATGAGTCGTAAATCGAATCGAAGATGAGTGCCTGGAGTGGGGCATCGGGGTCGCCGGTTGGTGCGGGAATGCGTTCGGCGATGGCTTCGAGCGTTTCGTCAATACCGACGCCGGTTTTGGCACTTGTATGGAGTGCATCGAGTGGATCCAGGCCCAGATCCTGTTCGATTTGTTCATTGCACATATCGATGTCAGCCGCCGGCAGGTCGATTTTATTGATGACAGGAATGATCATCAAATCGTGTTCCATTGCCATATACAGATTGGCGACTGTCTGTGCCTCGACGCCCTGGCTGGCATCGACCAGTAGCAGTGCGCCTTCGCACGAGGCCAGTGAACGTGAGACTTCGTAACTAAAATCGACGTGTCCCGGAGTGTCGATGAGATTAAAAATCATCTGTTCGCCGGATTTTGTTTTATAGGGCAAACATACGGTCTGACTTTTAATGGTAATGCCGCGTTCGCGCTCGAGATCCATCGTGTCGAGCATTTGGTTGCGGAATTCGCGCTCGGGGACATTGAGTGTTTTTTGAATGAGTCGGTCGGCGAGCGTCGATTTGCCGTGGTCAATATGAGCAATGATGCAGAAATTTCGTATATTTTTCATGGTTCTCCATGGACAGTCTCGAATCTCGGGCACACTGCCCGATAAACCGCGGCCTTTTTACCAATTTCGTGCGCATGTGCAATCAATTTCTTTGTGAAAACCATACTAAAAGTTACTATTTAGCCGGGGCTCTGCCCCGGACCCCGCCAAAGGTCTGAGACATTTGGAATCCACAATATTATATTGTTTTTTATCTGTCGTTTTCGCAAACAGTGCGAAATGGGGCCCCTCCCC
>JAGACY010000375.1 GCA_017613855.1 Pseudomonadota bacterium | reverse complement strand
GGAATAGTTAAAATTTATATATTAATAAATACATGCTTTCTCAACTCTAAGGATCGATTTGATATTTCGCCTGCTATTTCGGCCTGCGGCCTCCATACGCACGGCGTTGTGCCGCTATTGGGCTCATTGCCCAATACGCGTCACAAAACATTTGGATGACTCAACCCCAAATAGTTATGTTCATGTTCTGAAAAAAAAAACAAAAAAAATGCATTCCGAATGTAACAATTCCATTCTGGTTGGCATCATTAGAGTGAGAGATAAAGGGATCTCTCCCCAACCAGGAGGTTAATATGCAACCAGACAAAGAAAAGTACTCGGGTCTCATTTTAGGTGCCATCGCCGGGGATTGCCTTGGCATTCCCTATATTTACATGAAAGCGGACGCGCTGTTTGAAATTGGAAGGCACCTGCAATGGCAAATCGGCATGCCCGGAGAATGCTCACACCTCATCTATGCTTCACTTGGATGCATTGCCAAAAAAGGTTTCAGGCTGGATCACCTTGTTCGTGCCTATTGGAACTGGGCACAAAACAGCCTCGACATGAGTTACGTCATGTCAGAGTGTTTTGGACACACCCCCAAAACAGTCACTGTACTACAGGAACAGGCTCAAAAAGCCGATTATGGCTCACTTTGCAGCGGTCTGTTATTAATACGACAGATTCCATTGGTCTGTGCAGGACTTGCATGGGAAGACGAAAAGCTCTGCCAAAAAGTCTATGACGAATGCCGGCTGACGCATACAGACGAAGAATGTATCGAATATGTTCAACTTTATGCGTTGTGTCTTCGGGATATTTTGCTGGGCAAATCGCGTCTGGAAATCTGGGATCACCTGTTTGCTGTCGTAAAATCGCGCGAAGTCTATCGCACGCTTTTAAGTTCCTACTATGAAAAGCCCTCCTGTGACAGTCCGGATTACAGCCATGGCAGTGTCACATTTGGCATGGCCATGTATCATTTCTGGCACAATACCCCCGTTTCATGCGCGATTCGCAGTGCTGTCCTTGCAGGCGGGGCAACCGATGTCAATGCCAGCGCAACCGGCGCATTATGCGGAGCATTTCAGGGAGTGAATGCTATTCCTGAATCATGGCGAAATATTATTTTGTATGAACTTGAACCGCCGCATACCCAAATGCCTTCCCATGCGATCCAATGTATAGAAAAGATCCTGGCGTGTCCCGCCAAAGCAGAACGCCCCCAAACGAAACCGCTCAGCAGCCATAGGATGCGCAGCCCGCAAAATAAAGAATGCGCGCCGTATGCACAAAGTGCATAGGCGCGCACAAAGCCAGGCGTATTGTGCCGCAAGGCACAATAGCCGGCATACAAACTAATTGAACCAACGGCGACGGCGCAATCCCAGAGCACCGGCAATTGCAAGCATCAGCGCTGCGAATGAGAATGGATGTCCACTTCCGCTACTATGAGAACATCCCTCCGAAGTCATGATTTGCGTACCAGGGTTAGAAGGCGTATCGCCACCCGGTTCACCAGGCTGTTCGCCAGGATTATCCGGATCGCTGCCGGGGTTCTGGCCGGGATTCTCGGGATCGCCGCCGGGATTCTGGCCGGGATTCTCGGGATCACCGCCGGGATTCTGACCGGGATTCTCTGGATCGCCGCCAGGAACTTCCGGTTCCTCTGGGCCCGGTCCCGAGACTTCAACGCATTGAGAATTCACACAATGATAGCCTGCATCACAGGGATAAGGCGTCCAAATACCATTAATACACGTTTGACGTGCGAACCACTCATCGCAAATGACCGCACCATTGGTACAACTTTCTTTCGAAATGCAGGCACCATTTTCACAATACTTATTGTCGGTATTGCAGTCGAACGTATTCTCCCATTGACCACCTTTGCATGCGCGAATAAATGTTCCACTACATGCCATCTCGCCGTCATTGCATTTGACGTCGAGCAAACAGACGCCATTTTGACAGGTTTCATTAGAGTTGCATGGATTTGTTGCAAGGTGACCATCCACGCAATACACACCATCATTGCCATTACATGTCGGAGCCATGGATGCCAGGCATTCGACACATTGTCCGCCTTCGCAGAGACTGCTTGGACAAGGCTGTACAACATACAGTCCATCCTGACAGATTTTGACGCCACCGCCTTCGCATACCGCCGCATCCCCGGAACACTCACTCGCCACACAGCTGCCATTGCTGCATTTATCGGGGCAATCAAAACTCACAAGCTCGTATGCTGTACACGTCTGCAATTGATTGCCACTGCATGAAGTATTGCCAAGTTTATCGCATTGTTTTGTAAATGCGCACGTTGTCGAATCAAATCCCATGATTCTAGCCAGGACAGCAGCAAACTGAATGCGGGACATGAGGCCCCCCGGATCAAATTTGTTGTCCCCAACGCCGGAAATAAAGCAATTGCGTGCCATTGCTTCGATATTTTTGTATCCCCAAAAATCTTTGGCGACATCTGTAAACGTTGGCGTCGGCGCATCGGCATAGAGATCGACACTGCCACCGATGGCATCAGGGAAGGCCCGGGACAACATAGCTGCGCCTTCGGCGCGCGTCAGGACGTCATTGGGACGGAATTTGGTATCAGTACTGATAATTCCTTTAGCCAGGCATGCTTCTACCGCCTGCCAGGCCTCTGTACCAACAGAATCAGCCGTGACATCGGAGAACGTCGGCGCGGAAGGCGACGTCAGTGGCAGATTGAGTGCACGTGCAATAAAAACTGCAGCCTGAACGCGTTTTAAGCCGCAATCGGGACAAAAGAGCGGACGACCTTCCTGTCCACCGCATCCCTTGGTAATATTATTGTCCAACAGAGCCTTGGCAGCCTTCAGTCCCCAATGGTCTGCAGCCATGTCGTAAAAGACAGAACTGGGGTTATCTATTTCGGCGACTTTGCAAATATAATCGGGTTTCGGATTGACCTTAAAGCCGAGATTGACGGCATCATTACGGGTACTCTTTGCCCCATAATAACTGCCATTGACGTAGAGCCCCGACGAACCGCCGCCATCGAGATTGATGGCATAATACGCTCCAAGCGAAATCAGCTTCAAAGCGAAATTCTCAACGGTCATGCCACTTTTGGTAACCGCCAGAATGAGATATTTCTTGTCCTTATCGTAAGCAATACCTGAACGATAAGCACTTTGTGAACAATGGCCCAAATCCTTGCATGCCTGTGTCGAGGCAACCGACAATTTTACACCATCCCGAACGATTTCGGGCGACCCCGAAACGACATTGTAAGCCCATGCGGGTGTGCTCGTTTCTTCTGCCTGTGTAATCGTTTTAAGCCGATTATCAATCGTAAATCCGATAGATGCATAAGTATTGGGGCTCCAACCACTGCCCCATTGAGTTCCATTGGAGACAGCGATGGAACACGGATCCTGCATCGTTGACATGCTAAAGAAATTGGCATTGATGGCAACTTCCAACCCATGTTTCTGAGCCCACGGTTTGGGCGGACTCGGCTCACCTTTTTGAGAAACCTTCGGCGTAATCGATACCCCGATGAGATCGATTTCAATCCTTGCCGCCTGAATCCCATCATAATCCGTCACTTCAACACCATCGAGGACCTTGCTCCACGACTGGGCAGATGCATTGCCGGCAAAAGCAAGCAAACTCAAGGCGCCCAATCCAATCACAATCGTTTTGGCACACATCTCCCTGAAACAGAATTGATTCATTTCGAGCCTCCTGAATGCAAATGGTTGAATAACACGATAAAACAAAGGTGAGCAGATTGCTCATACACGCAACTTATGATAGAATGTATAATTTGAGACGAATATGCAAGTCTCATTTTAATAGAGTTTTCGGAGGTATAGATGATGCCGACACGTCTACAAGATGGTCTTTCGATTTCTCTTTTGCAGTGGATGCATTCCGCGGATACGCATGAAACGCGCACAGTTGTTGTCCGAATCAGCGACACGGAGGATATGCGTCAGATATTAAATAATCTTAAAAATGCAGGGCTCATAGACATCGAACAAAGATCTTTTTCGACCCTCACAGGAACAGTGACCCCAGAAGTGCTTTCGCGCGTCGTTCGTTGTTTTGGGGTCTGTTCGGTAACATCCGCAACGCCGGATTAATTTGAATTGTTTTTTTGATGGCGTCGCTATC
>JAGACY010000374.1 GCA_017613855.1 Pseudomonadota bacterium | reverse complement strand
TGATTGCGAGATTTTCATATCCTTGGTAAAGTAAAGGATCGTTTGAGCGGGGGATTTCTCAGAAGATTTTTCAAAGGAGCATCACCATGATTGAAACAGAAAATAGTCGCGAAATTTTATCAGCTGCATTGAGTGCTCATGTGAGCGAATTGCGACTTTTTTGGCGTGAGACTGGACTTTCATGCAGATGGCTCGTGCCGGATGGCGAGCATTGTTACGTGGATACGGAGGCCATCAAGTACCTCAAAACGTTTCGTGAAAAGGCGAAAGAAGTCATCGTCAGCAGTGATGTATGTGAGCAGTGGTTTGAAAAAAGTGCTCCGCTTTTGGAAACAGATGAGGTCGGCGTGATGCCGTTTCCGCTTCGTACGCTGACATGGCTGCTTCGAGTGGTAGAAAGTCCGCATCGCGAAGATTTGACGATTGATGCATGGAATCTTTATCTTTGGAATGTCCGCATTACTGAGCTTCCGAGCAGTATCATGCGCAAGCTTTCCGGTTATCTGGATTCGCAGGCTAAGCTTTCGATTATCGATTTTGATACACTCGCCGCACGTTTTTTACAGGCACTGGATGTCTGTTATCCCAAAGACAGCGAGAAACAGCATCAGATTGAGATCATGACGTTAAACAAACGGTTTGATCGTCTTCGTCGCTTTAGAAATTTGATTTTTTATGGGGTTGCCAACATTGGTAAAGCCAATCTGTCGAAGCAGTTGATCAGTCATTGGAAATCCATGACGGGACGCGAGATTGGCATGCACTGTATTACGGTTTTTCATTCCAACCTGAGTTACAGCGATATGGTGGAGCGCCGGATTGAAGGGGAGATTATGTCGAACCGCCCGTCGATCGATCATTGTGCACCGCGCGTGATCGCGCATCATATCACGGATGCCCGCTATTTCTTTGAGCCCTTTACGAATGACAATATTCAGGAGGGGCTGTTCCTGGGGTTATGCAGAGCAGCTGCATATAATCCCGATAAAGATTATGTCTTTATGATTGACTGCATAGACGAGGCGCGTCTCGAAACCGTACTGGGTGAAGTCTCTCACATGCTCGACAGCTTTGCACGTGTTCCCTGGCGCAGTGGCCCGAATGGCGGTGCATGGGATTTGGAAGCTATCGGTGCGCGTTCGATTCGTTTGAGTCAGTCCGGCCGGATATTCTTCATCCCGGGGAATGTGTATATTCTGGGGACGGCCATCGAATCCGGGCTTTTCGGCGGTCCCGTGGATGACCATCTTTTCCAGACATTTGCCGTTGAATATCTTCCTCCCAAGACTGCAGAAGAACTTCGTACATCGATGCTTTCGAACCGCACGATGGCTGCATTTGCACGCCTTGAGGAATATGTCGATCACAGCATCGATCTTTGGGCTCATATCAACGAGATACTGATTCGCGTTGGTGGACATGCCAATGTCATTGGGTATGGTCCTTTGCTTTCGATGGCAGAAGAAATTCTGCAAAGCAGCGATGTTCACGATGCCAACCGCATTGTCCTCGGGAGCTGGCGTTATCGAATGATTCCACCTATCCGCGTCAAGATGGAAGCTCTGCTCCATGGCGACGCAGAACATCGCAAGGCATTGGATGAATTGATCGAATGCCTCAATCAATCATGGCTTCGCATGCATATTGAAATTGAAGGCTTGCCCGGAACAGAGGCGATCTTCATGACTTTCGAACCCGAATTCGTCGTCTAATTCGCAATTCGAAAATAATGCGTAATTCGTAATTCGTAATTCGTAATTATCAGTGCATTCACAAGGTAATCTCTTAAAAAATTGAGTTTTTTAAGCCTCTGAGGTTCCGTAATTACGCATTATGCATTGAAATGCTTTCACCCTTAGCTTCAGACATTCCCTTTAGTTTTGCATTTCTATTACGCATTACGCATTACGCATTGCGAATTAAAAACGCAATTCTTCTATGCTTTAGACTTCCCCTTTAGTTTTGCAAACTTAATTGCACATTGAAAAATGCACTGGCTTGAAAAATATCGCAGCAAATTCACTCTGAAAGGTGCTTGGCAAATCATTCGTTCGGTCTGGCATATCATTCGGGGATTGTTTCCGTTTACATGGGTCAGCATCATCCTGATAGCCCTCATGTATTATGTTTGGTTTTGGGAAGTCAGCGAGCATGCCAATCAAATTCTGTACGCAGTGGTTTTGGTGTGGTTATTGGCTTTCGTTGTCATTTTGGCATTTACCCTTTTGAGTGCCATTCTCGTCTATGCAGTTACTCGGTATGCAAATCGGGCCCGTGTTCTGGATGAGAAAAATGAAGTGGGTGGTCATATTTCGTCGGGATACCGCGTTTTTCACCCATTCTTTATGCCTTTTGTGACCTTCGAAAGTCAGCTGCTCGAAGGTGCTTTTGAACGCCATTCCACGATGCACTGGCTTTGGGAACAGGAATGGCTCAAACCCATTGGCAGAGGGCGCTTTGAACATCTTCATCGCAAAGTGACCGTCAAGGATATCTTTGGGCTGACTTCGATTAGCTATACGCTTACCCAGCGTGTTTCTCTCGAAATTCAGCCGGCACAAAGCCATTTTGAAATGGTGGCATTTCAGACGCAAACCTCGGGCGATGGCTATTCCCATCCCGAAGGTGATCCGCGTGGTGAACTCATAGAAATGCGGCGCTATCAGGCTGGTGATCCCCTTAGGCTCGTCCTGTGGAAAGTCTTTGCCCGAAGCCGAAAACTCGTCGTTCGTGCGCCAGAGCCCGCGATCGTCGAAGAAAACGACATGTTTGTCTACTTTGTCTCAGGCCAGGAAGATGAAAATTCTGCCTCCATGGCGCGCTCCTTTTTGAATTCCTTTGGAATCAGTGAAAAAGAAGAGCTCTTTTTTGCTGCCGATGGTGCCAATCGCCTGGTACGCGATGAAAAAGAAGGCATCAGCGATATCATCGATTCGGTGTCGCACCGCGCGCATGGCGGCGAAGGTCTGCTGACGGTTGCCCCACTCGTTTCGGCAGGCGCCATGTCACATTGTTTCTTGCTCGTCCCTAAAAAAATCGGGCTTTGGCTCGAACATGTCAAGAAATTCATTGCGACGTATCAAACGCGTCCGGTCTTTATTCTCTCGGTGGATGCGTCTCAGCAAAAACCCAGGGTAACCAAGCCCAACAGGCTCAAACGGCTTTTCTGCGAAACAGATACCGTCCAGGATGATGAACAGGATCTTAAGGAGCTTTGCAAAACCCTGAGTTCTTATGGTTCTGTCCGCGTTGTGGATGTGACTACCGGCGCCGCAACAGATTATTCGGGAGGTGCCCAATGAAAGAATCCATTTGGGTGCAAATCCTCAAAATTATCCTCCTGTCTGTGAGTGCCTTTGGATATACCTATCCGCTGATAGAAGGCGTGGGGCACATCATTGTCGTGAGTGCTGTCATTATCGCCTCTATTTTTGCGGCTTTATGTGCAAAATGGCGCATTCGCACATTGTGGTGTGTGCTGCTCTCGGTGTTGTTTATTGTTGTCGGCTTCGGCGGCAGTTACATGACGCTCAATGTTTTTGGTATGGATACCATGCGTGCCACAATTCAGATGTCGCGCTTCTGGTATTTTCCCGGACTCATTTTCGGCATCGTCTTTTTGACGAGAAGTCTTTCACTTCGCTGGCGTACCGCACAACTCATCGAATCGACATTGATCGTCGGTACACTCGTCTACCTTTTCTTTGCACACCGCGACTTTAACCTGCAAAATCCCAGGGAGTTTTCGGATTATCTCTATACCAACGGCTATGATCCCATCGAAATCTATCGTTGGATGGGCATTGGTTTGGCCTTCCTGTCACTGCCCATGCTCTTTGGTAAAACACGCCCGGGAAAAGCACTTTATTCCATCATCGTTCTTGCGGTTATCGCGCTTCTGGTCGCCAATTTACTCGCCGAATCACGCCTGCCGATTCATATCGAAGATCCGCTTGGCCTCAAGAGCAATGATGATGAAAATGAAGATGGCGGCAAAGGCGATGAAGATAAAGACAAAGACGACAAAGACAACGATGGTTCCGGATCGAACTCCGATTCGGATGATGACTCCGATCAGGGCGGCGGAAGTGCCGATAATAATGATGATAACAAGAATGGCAAAGGCGGCGGAAAATCGAATGACAATCAGGGCCCAACGGGGAACGAATCGCCTCAGCCCGTAGCCATTGCCGTTTTTTATGATGAATTTGAACCCTCCGATGGCATCTTCCATTTCAGACAAAATGTTCTGAGTGCCTACGATGGCAACCATCTCGTCAGTTCCGATTACGACAGCGATGTCATTTCGTCTTTGCCGGCAAGCGGCTCTGCCGAGGCGACACCTCTGCAAAACGAGGAACTGCATACCAAAATTTCGACATCCATGTTCCTGCTCAAGGATCATTCGCAGCCACCGCAGGTTGCGATGGGACAGAAAATCTTTACGATTCAGAATCCCGATCCCAAGCTGTTCGTCTCGGCTTATGCCGTCGAAAGCCTCGGTATGACCATGGATTTGACGCGCTTTATCGGACGCCACAGCATCCCCGCAGAATGGAGCTCTGAACAGGTCGACCATTACCTGCAAATCCCCGATGATCCGCGTTATAAGGCACTTTCGGATATCATCGTGCGCCAAATCGATCCCCGTTTTATCGGCGATGATATTGTCAAAGCCATGTACATCAAATCGTGGCTCGAAAAGAACGTATTCTACACGCTCAAAAACAAACATATCGATCCCGACGATCCGACGGCATCTTTCCTGTTTGGTTCACTTCGCGGGTATTGCGTTCATATTGCACATTCTGCCGTCTACCTGCTTCGATCTCAGGGCATTGCCGCCCGCGTCGCCATTGGCTATGCCATCGACAACAAAATGCGCGGTACCGGATCTGCCGTCCTCATCCTGGGCAATCAGGCACACGCCTGGCCTGAAATCTTCATCGATGGCGTTGGCTGGGTCACCCTCGAAATCTTCCCCGAAAATGGCGATGAACCACCGCGTGAATTTGTCGACCAAAGCCTCGAATCCCTCTTTGGTGAACTTGCCCGCGATGATAAAAGCGGCGGAAAAGCTCAGGATCCCACAGCCACGACTTTCCAGGTCCCCTGGAAGACCATCTGGTTCTCACTGCTCGCTATCGTTTTGGCTGCACTTTTGGGATGCTATGTCCGCAAGATCGTGATTATCGTGATGGGGCATTCCTGCAATAACACGAAGCAAATCTATCGCGCTTTGCGCAGCACTATCTTTGTTTGGTCGATGTACGGTCATCCCTGGCGCAAATATTCGACGCTCGAGTCTTTTGCCCGCGAGGAAGCCGGCCCTGACAGCGCAACTGCAAAACTTGTCGAACTTGGTTCTGCTTCTAAATTTGGTGCACAGCTGGGTGAACGGGATGTTCAGAAAGCACGCGAACTGCTCCCGAAGGCTCAAAAAGAAGCTGCAAAACATACCACTTTGAAGCGCAAGATCCTCGGTTGGATGAATCCCATTGTGAGGATTTAATGGATGGGGCGCGGCTATCTGCGATACGCCGCGCTGCTCGTCTAGGGGCGACCACCTTGGGTCGCCCCTACGTCTCGCTTGTTTTTTTTCCATTGGGATGGCTTGCCTTTGGTCCCCCAACTTGGGTCGCCCCTACGTCTCGCTTGCACGGAGTCACTGATGGATTCTGGTAATTATCATTATAAGAAGCGTTCACCATGTTCATTCGTGCTGTTGCTGTCCGTTTTTCTTTTGTGTCTGCCATGCTCTTTGGCACATGCCGAATCGACGGATGAGATCAAAATCGACTGGGCGACAGACGGCGGTTTGACTGGTTCGACGGGCGTACTCTGGATCACTTTCGAGTTAATGAAGGATTATATCGCCCCCGACAAATGCGTCTGGTGCCAAACCAATGAAATGGATGAAACCATTACAGACAGTCTTTCCTGGCCAACCCCAAGTTATGCCGCCAAAACGGCAGATGCCGTGGCTTTTGGGGCGGTGCCAGCACTCGCTTTTGGGGCACTGGCTTTGTCGAGTGGTCTGGAAGATCGCATCGGGAATTTTGGGGCAGATGCATTACTTCTTACCGAATCCCTGACGATAAGTTCATTGGTCAATCAGTTCGTGAAATTCGGTGTCGGGCGTGCTCGGCCTTTTACCATTCGCAATGACCCGAATATGTACAAAGATCGCGCCGATGATAACCTTTCTTTTTATTCCGGGCATACCAATATGGCTTTTGTGCTCGTCGTTTCGGCTGGGACGATTGCACACATCCGTAATTACGATGCAGAACCGTACATTTGGGGATTTGGCATTCCCGTGGCACTTTTGGTTGCTTATGCACGCATTGCCGCACAAAAACATTATTTTACCGATGTATTGATCGGTGCCGTCGTCGGCAGTGCCATTGGTTTCGCCGTCCCCTGGCTCCACAGGAACACATCCAAATCCTCAAAAAAAACATCGGACCCTGGAGCTCAGGATCTATCCGTTGGGATGGGGAGAAACATGATATCGTTCTCCGGGCATTTTTAGGTGCGGTGTATGTAGGTGCGGCCATGTGTGGACGCCCTCAAAATATATTTTTATTTGTCCGCCGGCACCGGGATCACATGGCCGTCATCAAAGTCGCTTTTGAATGGGATAACTACAAATCAAAATGGCGACTCGTATTGCCGAAAGGCAATAGAGGCGCGCGGAGGCGTATGGCGGTACGCCATAGCCGAAGCCCACACAACCAATCTGCTTGATCATTCTTTTGGCTATGACTAAAAAGAGAATGGAAGCCTTTGGTGTGTGGGGTGTACATGAAAAAAACAATTTTCATTTTTGCTTTATTGGGACTGTTTGCGGGCTGTTCTGACGATCCTAAGCCGCCGGCATGTGTGCCGGTCTGCCTGGGAAATGTATGTGGGCCCGATGGCTGCGGTGGTTCATGCGGACAATGTACGCAGGCAGGTTCACAATGCATTAACGGTACATGCCAGATTCCATGTACGCCAAGTTGTGCAGGCAAGGAATGCGGCGATAATGGCTGCGGCGGTTTATGCGGCGTATGCCCGGGAAACGGCGTTTGTCTGAATTACACTTGTGGATGCAACTCGAACTGCAATGGCAAACAATGCGGCAATGATGGCTGCGGCGGGTCGTGCGGCAAGTGTCCGGATGGCCAAACATGTCAGGAGTCGCTTGGCGTTTGTCAAACGCAGTGTGTTCCTGACTGTGCCAATAAACAATGCGGTCCCGATGGCTGCGGCGGGGCGTGCGGTTCATGTCCGGATAATACGGTTTGCAGAAATTCGATATGTATGCCGCCGGATACGTGCATCCCCGACTGCAAAGGCAAAGCATGCGGCGATAATGGCTGCGGCGGATTGTGCGGTCAATGTCCGGATGGCCTCATCTGTTACGGCGGTGAATGCGATCAATGCCGCCCCAATTGTACAGATCGCGTATGTGGTGATGATAGCTGCGGAGGTGTGTGCGGCCAATGTGATGCGAAATCAGAGTGCAATGATTCTACGGGACAGTGTATGCCGTATCGTGTCAAAGGCACCATTGTGCTTGAAACCCGCACTGTCTATTATGATAATTATCAGCTCCCCATCTTTAGTGACAATGCAGATGTCCCGGGAAGCAAACTCCCGCTTTCACTTCGCGATGCTGCGGGTAATGAAATTGCAACCACGGCGACACAGAGTGATGGCTCCTTCGAGTTTACACTTAAAAGGCTGCCGATTTCGACCGATTGGATTTCCATTGTTCCTACATGGTACTTGGGCGGAAAGCTTAAGTTTGCCGTGTTAAAAGCGAGTGTGAATAAGCCCTATCAATTGTGGGAATGGAACATTAAGCTCAAGAATTATGTTTCCTCAGAAGATCCCGGAGATATGGGGATAATTCGCATCACAATTGACCAGGCATCCGGTGGTCTTTATTTGTATCAATTGATTTCTCAGGCATTTCAGGATTTACTTTCCTACGGTTTTCCCATTCAGATCAATCAATTGCCTTCGTTGGCTGTGCTTTGGGCACCGGGCATTACATGGCCTCTATACGGTACGGCCTTCGAAAGAGGTACAGAACAGGAAGTCGGCAAAACGACACTTTCGAATACGATGTACGTCGATGGCGGAAATGATACGGAATCGGCATGGGGTTATCCCACCATCATGCACGAATTTGGTCATTTTGTCTTATCGCAAAAACGCGACAATACCTCGGGGGGGGCACATTTCCTTTCTTCGGCAAGCGATCCCAACCTCGCCTGGAGTGAAGGCTGGGCGACGTTTTATTATCTCATGATGGCCAGCTTACAATATAAGAAACCGGTGACTCAATATTGGCGGCTCATTGCCTCCGGCAGTTACTGGCTTGACTATGCACGCCTGTACGATGGGGAAGGTGCCGGATCGATTATCGTGCCACAGCCGGATCCTGACTCAGAAGATGCTATGAAACAGTTTCTTGGCGAAGGCTGGGTCACGTATATGTTGTGGGATTTCTTTGATGGATTAACGATAACCGATCCTTCGAACCCGCCGGATGATGTGAAGCTGGGCAGTGACCCGATGTTTAATGTACTTGCTTCTGATCGCTATTTGCGTCTGCAGGACTATAATGATGGGCGCAGTGAATATGGTGCCGATTTTGTAGATTATATCGATGCGCTTGTTTGCGATGCACAGGCTTCTGGCGATAACAAGAACGCCAATGCCATCATGGATTTACTGATAGAACGAAACTTCCCATACGACCGTTCACCTGTTTGCGAGAGAATAAAATAGAATGACTACGACCTGGCCGAACCTTTGGTACGATCTTCCTTTGGCGGTATTCGATCTCGAAACGACGGGATTTGACTATAATACTTGTCAAATCATCGAAATCGGTATTGTACAGTTTTATCGTGGTGAAGTTGTCAAAGTGCTCAATTGGCTGATCGATCCCGAATGTAAGCTTCCCGAGGAGATTGTCGAGTTGACGCATATTCGGCAGGAAGATGTCGATGGACAGCCGAAATTCAGAGAAATTGCGCCGCAAATTCTCGAAGCCTTTGCCGGGCATGGCATTGTGGCCTACAACATCGGATTTGACCGGCCGTTTTTGACGCATAAGCTCAAAGAGATTGGGCTCGACTGGCCGGCGGGAAATCCGCTCATTGACCCCCTTATTTTTGCAACGCATTTTTACCCCAAGCAAAAGAATAAACTTGGGATGGTTGCCGAGAGGCTTGGTGTTTCGCTCGAGGGGGCGCATCGTGCCTGCAATGATGCCGAGGCAACCGGAAAAGTGCTTTATGCCTTTAAAGACAGGCTGCCGCCGGAGCTGCAGAATCTTTTGATTGTCCAGGCCCAATGGGAACGCGAAAATCAGGAACGACTCGCCTGGCGCAAGAAATCGAACGAAGATGATAACCAGACATTTGCAGACCTCGTCAAACAGCAGAGCGGCAAGGGACTGACTGCGGCTTTTGCTTACGGCAATGAGGCAGATCCTTTGCGTGCCATCTATTCAGCGGTACCGAGCAGCAAGAGAAATTGAATGGATAATGATGAATGATGAATGATGAATGAACAAAGAAAGCTCAGAGGGGTAATTCATGAGACATTTGGTTTTAGTGATTGCATTAGCCGTTTTGGGTTTGGGAATTCATGTGAATGCGTTTGCCCAGGAAGCGGAAAACGAGGGTGGATGGGTTAAAACGGACAGCCATGAATACCACTGGAATGGAAAGCCGCAGAAGGACTATCGGTTTGAATTAGGGGTCGGTTCAGGCTTGTCTTTCATTGTGCCCATATTGCATTTGTCTTTTCAATATCGATTTTCTTCTTTTTATCGAATGGGGCTGGAAGAAAAGATTGGCGGCATTTATTGGTTGATGAGTCAAACCCTCTGGACGCATGAATTTGATATCTATCGCGGGTCTTTGTTCAATTTTTCGATACGCACGGGAGTGGGGTATTGGCTCCAGTATTTTGGAAGTGATAACAATCCGGATTATGTCGTACACAGGGATCGTCTGAATGCTTTGAACATTCCGGTGGGTGTGGGGTTTGCGTGGCGGCTGCTTGATGATTTATCTTTAAAATTGACTTTGGAATATGACAATGTGATTGTAGTGTACGAAAGGTATTCGGATTATTTTAGATTTCATAATTATCCTGATGTGGATAAATCAAGAACAGAATATGTAGTGAGTTATGCTCCGTGGTTTGATGTGATGTTTACAGTTGTATTTCATTTATAAGTATTGTGTTTGCGTGCAGAAAAAGCCAGGGAGTGTCTATGCGATGTTTCATTGAGCATCTATTGAGCAGTGGTGTATTGCTGATATGTCTTTTGATTTCGCATGCAGCGTTTGCCCAGGACGCTTGCAAGGATCTGAATTCCAACGAAGCCTGGAACGATGGGATGAAACATCTGTCAAGTCAGATACAGAATGGACAATATGATGAGGCTCGTCAGACTTCGAAGCGGCTTTCGGAGATTTGTAATCAATCTCCCGTGCTCAATTATATGCAGGGGAAAATTGCCGAAGAACAAGGCAATCGTCAGGATGCGCTTTTGTATTATCAAAAAGCGAGTGAGTATACGTATCTTTTGGCAGTCGCACCTGATATGGCCAAGAAGATTTGGTATGCGCGATATGAGAATGAGAATCCGGAACGCACGGCGAAGAGCATACGGGAGAAGGACGAAAAGGTGCAGATGCAGTTGGATGCAAGTTCTGATAGGATTCAGGGATTGGAACATAAATTGTATCAGGTCTTGTGGACCGGAGCCGGTATAGGCATTGGCGGACTGGCCATGCTGGGGACTGGAGTAGGATTGTTGATGTATAACGGGAATGAGGCAAGTAAAACAAAGAAAAATCTGACAGACCAGGGTTATATTATAGATTCTTATCGTAATGACAGTCTTTATACAGTGTCCTGGGGGTTGATAGGGGCAGGAGCAGCACTGACAATTGCCGGAGCGATTGTTACGGGTATTTATGGATATCAGTATACACATTTGGATAATTCGTATGCTTTTGTGATAAGCCCACTGGGGACATCTTTTAACATTGAGTTTTAGTGGGAGATTGGGCTATGAAATACAGAGTGTTGTTCGTTGCTGTTTTAGCTTTTATGATACAAGGCTGTGGGGAGGATAAGTTCTTTAGTGATAATTGTGCAGTTAATGAGTATTTATGCAGTGGTACTGAAGAGGCCCCATCGTTTCCACTCTATCTGTGCAGATTGATTGATAAGAAACACAATGTTACACGCTGGGAACGGATGAGTGATTGGGAGATCAATAATAGATGTGGCATGACAAGCAGCTGCAGTGATTGTAAAGATAAATTGATTAATAATAAAGAAGTCTGCGAAGTCGGAACGTTTAATTGTGATTCATCCGGAAATTTGGTCGAATGTCAGCTCTTTGATTCTGAGAAGAATTTGGCAATCTGGGTTTTGTCGGATGTATGTACAGGAGATTGCGACAAATGTTTAGAGCAGATAGATAAAAATTGCAGTGTTGGTGATTTTAGATGCAGTAATGATGGTGAACTGCAGGAATGTCAAAGACTTAATGGTTCCAAAGAATTAACCAAATGGGAAAAATCCGATATATGTACAATGAACTGTGATGCATGTGTAAATGCTTTGCATGAAGGTTGCCCTCATGGTGAAATTCAATGTGATGCAGATCGAACGTTTATATGTGAGGTGAGCGGTCAAAATGGAAGCGTTGATGTATGGAAAACGACGGATGAATGCCAGAATGCTTGCTCAAACTGCGATGATGAATCGTGCAAGTTATGCATTGATAAGCATAATGCTGCGCTGAAAACATGCGAAAAGGAGGATGAATATTTCAGTTACATAGCTCAGACATGTGTAGCTGTTGATGCAAATTATAATCACATGCATGATCAATATGAGAATGCAGAAAAGGCCGGTAAAGATTGCAGTACTCATTCAGAGTGTGATTCTGATAATCATTCAGAAGATGGCTTTTGTGATAGTTACATCGGATATAAATGTTCGACAAGGTGTACATCTGATGAACAGTGTGTAGACGACGGAGAATTCCATTACGTTTGTCGTTCTGATGGACGATGTGCTCCGGATGAATTCGTTACCATGTGGAAATTTACTACGGATCACCAAACAACTACAAAACCCAAAACCGTTACAAT
>JAGACY010000373.1 GCA_017613855.1 Pseudomonadota bacterium | reverse complement strand
TGATTGATATTTTTGCGGACTTTCTCGGTCGTCTCAATGCCTTTTTCGAGGCCTTTCTGAATTTTGTATGCGTTATTTTGTACCCAGTCAAAGAGGGATTTATTTCTTGCCATGTTGCTGTCTCTTATTTTCAAACGCCCTCAGGGACGTCGCTACTTCTAATGATCTTTGCTCATTCATCCACAATCCGTGGGTTATGCTGCGCTCTCTCACGATGATTAACTACGAATGATATGCCCCTTTGAGACATAACGTTTCTTATGGAATTGACATTCCGCATTCCGCATTCCGCATTCCGCATTACTTACTGTAGGGATCGACCTTATTTGCCCGCACCCGGTTATTCTCCGCATCCTCTTTTTCACCAAGAAATTCAAGGAAATTGGCGTATTTTCGAAGGATTTCAGCGACGGTATGCCAAGCCCCGATATTTTCAAGCATGGCAGTTGCACTTCTAAAGAGTTTATGCGTTTTTTCAATAGAAATTTTGCCGAGATCGCGTTTGTAAACCTCATAGTTGAGTTCTGCCGAAAGAGCATATCCCAGACTGATGAGATAAGAATTTTTAAATTCCGCCGTCGTATCAAAGAAAACCTTAAGGGATTTGGTCGTCTTTTGATAATTCCTGCGACTAAAGTCAAAGCGTGCCTTGAGCAGCTGATAATTGGCGACCCATGGAGGCAGCGGGAACTGCTGTGTGAGCTGTCGGAGCTGTTCAACACTATCGCGAACGGCTTTTTTCTGAAGCGATTCGAGATGAATGGAAATACTCGTCGCCAAAAAGTAGTACTGATGCTCGCGGATATTGGTCAGTTCAATGATCGATAGCGCTTTTTCGAGCTGTTCGTTCGGATTATCCTGATGAAGTTCGGTATAGCACCGGGCATACGCGCAATACACCATCGGCAGCTGGGCCCATAACCCAGAAACAGTCATTGCATTATAAGCCTCTGTCGTGACCTGAATGGCTCTGTCGGGCTCACCACGATTGAGGTAAATTTGGGCACATGTGACGAGTGTCATGGCTATGGCGGGCAAATCGCGCTCTTTTCTCATGATCTCAAGTGCTTTTTCGGTATAACGCAAAGCACCAACGAGCGCGCCATTTTCACCGGCATCGAGCATGAGCTTGGCCGCATTATGATAGGCACTTCCCAACAGATGAGAATTGCGGATTTCCTGCGCAAACTGAATCGCATTCTTGAGATTATCTGCTGCCGAGTCGTAATCTCCCATGAGGCGTTGGGCATCTCCCAAAAGGATAAGCCCGCGGCACGTGCATTTGGTATCATTGAGCATGAACCCAAGATGGAGCAGCATCTCGGCATAGCGCGCAGCTTCAGAGTATTTTCCAAGATTAACAGCCAAACGAATATAGGTCTCGAGCAACGATTGGTAAAGAACGTCATTTTCGGGACCAATATGTTCAAAGCGATGCGCAATAATCGAATGCGCACTCCTGAAACCGAAGGCATTCATCATCTTGGGAACAACTTTGAGCCAGTATTGGGCAGAATCGACCCACATTTCTGCGCGTTCAAAAGTCAACGCGATCAAACTGTCATCGGCGCGTCTGCGTATGAGCAAATGAGCATAGCATCCACAGATCTGTCGCGATGTTTCAGGCTCATTGGCGAACATCCTCGAAGCAATAAACTTCCATTCGGGAATGAAGAAACGCCCCCCAAGACCACTGTATTCACATATCTTATAGAGTTCACCACGTTCGATGAGCTCCTCACTGACACGTTTTGCCCATTTGCGTCTTTCTTCATGAGACCAGTAAGGTTCATCGGGAAGGGGTTCCAATGCATAAATACGGATGAGATCTTCCAGGAAGAAGGTCGATCCAAGCAAAGATCCAAAACAAAGGAAGCTTTTCTGGTCATCCGAAAAACTTTCAAGATAGGCATTTTCCCGCACATTGTCTGAATAGCCGGAATAGGTATCCAGTTCTTCCTTTAATTGCTCTTCATCATCCAGTTTAGACCTTAAAGTATAAAGCGTTCGACGAATACTTGTAAAAGAATTCCCCGCCAAAGAGGCAATTCTTGCAATCATATCATTGGATAAATTATATTTTCTTAACGCTTTTTGTGTAATTGCAAAGCAATCGTCGCTTTGTAATTTTCCAAATGTATAAGTATCTTCATCGCTGAAGAAAGATGATTTCTCATTTGTCTGAACAAGAATTAATACATTCGGAACATTGAGTGTCTTAAGCTGGCGAATCACATCCCGCCAAGGATGGCGAATTGTAGTAAATTCTTCTGTAATAACGATAATTACAGGGGATTTTTGAACATCTGCCTCAATGGATTTAAGTAATACCGAGAGTATATCTGCAGAAGATCGTGATTTAAGTTTCGAAATATCTTTTTGAGCAACGACCATTTTGGACATACCAAAACGCAGGCTCACAATATCCATTGCCCATGAGCACAGAGAGGAGTCAAACACATGATTGACGCCCCGATGTATATATTTTCTGCGAATATCTTCGCTGTCCCCCGGAAAACATCCAATACGACTCGCCATGAGAGAGGTTGGAATATCGAGATAGCATTCCTGTTCCGGCAAAACAGTCGCATAAAAATAGAAATCAGATAAATCATCTGCGCATTTCTGCACTAACGCGCGCATCAGCCGATTAAAAGCAAAACGACATTCCGAAACCAGTTGAATTGCCCTGGGATGTTCTGCATCACTCATGTCTGCCAAAGCAGCCATGAGAGATTGGATATCATCCTCAAGACCATCATCGTCTGTTTCCTGCCCGAAGATTTCGGTCAGTTTCGTATCGCAGATATGTTCAACCGCAAACTGCCGATAAATGGCATTGCTCGATATGAGCGCATTATCTTCGGGATGAATGGTTTCGGGTGTTTCGGGAAGCGGAAGACCGTATGCTTTTTCGGGAAAGACCTTAATGCCAGCCTTTGGAGCAGGCCGCAATCCTTCTTGTGAAGGCCGCTCGATCTTGGCATTTTCCCCATCCTGGGAAATTCTCGAAACGAATACTTCATTCCGTGAGCGCTTGACCTGTGTGGGCTCATCGGCAATCGTAATCGAATCATCCGCCTCATCTTTCAGGGCATCTTCCGGAAGATTAATGCTTCCAAATTCGCTGTTTGACGCATCGATACACGGAGATTCGAAGGATTTATCCATATCAACGCTTGGCAGTATTCCTGAACTGATAATGCCGATGACATTGGAATCATCCGTATTTTTCGATTTCAGATGAACCTCATGAGATAATTTAAATTCCTCATCTAAAGTGAGTTTGCCGGATTTGCGTTTTTTGGCATTTTCCTCATCTTCGAGCATTGCATCAAAAACACCGGAATGTACAAAAATCTCATTGGTGCCTTCAAAATGCCGAATATCGGGAGGCAGTTCATCCTTCTTTGCATCTTCGAGTAATTTTTCGTCTTCCTCCCCGACATCCTCCGTGTCATCAGATTCATCAGAATCGGTCTGTTTTTCTGAGGAAGCTTCATCCTCATCGGAATTTTCTTGAGTTTCGTCATCGTCAGACGACTCAGATGTTTCGTCACTCATCGTAGGATGCGAAGCATCCGAGGGTTGTTTGTCAGAGTTATCCTCTGCGTTCTCAGCATAACCGGAATCCATCGTCGGCACCTGAGAATCGTCGAATGAAAATGCGTTCTGAGATACGGTCTTTTCGACCGAACCACCAGACACAATATTGCTGATTTCAAGTAAATCATCCTCCAGCAGATCCAGACTGAGGGATGACTGCCCAGGAGGAATCCATGGCTTGTCTGCTTCATCAGGAGCCGAAAGTTCACGACTCTTAGTTTCGTCAGCCTTGG
>JAGACY010000372.1 GCA_017613855.1 Pseudomonadota bacterium | reverse complement strand
ATCAGACGATGAACAATAATCTAAAAAATCCTCACAGATGTATTTATCTTTAGAGAACTTACAAACAACACCATTCTTACATGCAACTAAACTTCCATTACAAAGACAAGAACCATTACTATCAATTGTCCCCCCACTCGAAACACACAGTTTTTCGAAAGAATCACCAGTTGTACCCGCGCACAGTTTTGTAGTTAAGTCACAGACGACACCATCATCACAAAAAATATCATAATAACATTTTCTATTCACATCGTCATATCCACATGTGTTAGTTAAAGCTTTATCTGTAATCTTACATTTTTGTAATACTTCATCATAATAATCCGTAACGCTACAATCCTCATTAAAAGTTTTATCCTCCTGGCGATCACAATAATACGATTTACATATATCAATTTCCACATTATTCAAGACACAGCTCTGTTCTTCATTTTCATAAGTACCACCCAAATTGTGACAATACACATCTTTAGAACAAGCTTTTTTACACTGACATCTATTTAACGTCTGATTATATTCCCCACCACTCGAAACACACATTTTCTCAAATGAACTACCGGTCTGCCCTGCACAGATTGCAGAACCATCAGAGGATTGTACACAATTAACCCCTTCGTCACATGCGATATCTGAGCAAAAGCACCTCTTACCCAATGCGCTGTCATTTATCGTATAGTCCAGATAAGCGCCACCGCTATTCTCACATGCGAACAGTAGATTCGATTTAGCATTTTTTACAGCCTTCGAATCCTGCCAATCATCGCACCCAGAAAGCATTACTACTGCAACCAATAACATGATGTATCGAATTTTCATATCTGCAAGCCCCTATATAATCTTAAAATGTAATGAATAATGAAGCACCGGTTGGCTGTGGAACAAACGAAATGGTCTCTTCGGATTGTTTGCCTCGCTTATAAAGATAGCCTCCAAAGCCCGCTGCGATTGCTCCCGCCACAGCAGCAGATACACCTGCACACAGTAGCCCCAGCCCCAATTGATACCTGAAATCGACACGCACTTGTTCTTGTTGAGTTTTGAAATTTCTTTCTTGTTCAACCGTTTTTTCACCGACAATTCCAATCAGCGCTCCACCTGCAGCGGTCATTGCGATACCTGTAGCACCAATAGCCACGCCGCTCCACATCAAACTCTTATAAATATTCTCCTCTTTATACTGGAGTTCAATTTCCTTTTTCTCGTTGGCTACCACCAGCTGACGCGAAGCTTCGAGGGCAGCATTCAATTCCTCGAGGATCTGCTGGCTATTTTCTCGGGCACTGGCAGAGGCTTCGGGGTTTTCAGCTTCGTACCGCGCAAACCAGAATGTCTTGAGTGTTTCTTCGTTCACGTTGAATTTGGCTGCATTATCAGTCGCACGCTGGATATATTTAACTTCATTAATATGATCATCCAACTGACGATAAGTGCGCGATATTGCATAGTTCAATACGGGCGAGTCTTTACAGATTTCCTGAAGTTTATCTGTCGTCTTGAGAGCTTTGGCGTATTCGCCGCTTTGATAATGGTCTGCATATTCCTGGAATAGCTGTTTCCAGACAGCATTTTGATCCAGATTATTGCAGTTTTGTGCGTACGCGTTGCTTGCCCCCAACAAAACCAATAACATTCCCTCTAACGCCGTTTTTCTTATACGCATGCTCATCTCCCAATGTGAACAGGTGTGCCGACTATACACAGCTATTATCAATTCATATTGGAGAGCTTTTGTCAATCATAATCCGCATGTCCTTTCTGCAATGGGTTGCAACTCAGCCCCGGCTGAGTCATAACACACAACTGTGATCTTTTTTTTGAGCATGCTTTGGCAAAGAGGATCACCATACACACGGAAATTCCGGACAATTGGTATCTGTGCATGTGTCTGATACCTTGCGTTTTTCCCAATTGTGGAGAGGGATTGCACAATGTTTTATGGCGAGTTTTTTAATATCAAAGGTACTTTCCGGAATTTGCACAATGGCTGCAAAAAAACGACTAAGATCAAATGTTCACCCCTATGCGGCAAATGATGTGCAAAGAGCCGAGCAATGAAAACGACCATGCAAAATACTTCATTGAGCTTCAAATACCTTTGATTCCTATATCAATAAGAATTGCATGGTTTTATGCATTTTCATCCTTTTATCTCACATGATGTGAGGTCTTATATTGGGTTTGCCAATGGTATCTCATATTGCGTGAGAGGGCATTTTCGGCAAATCAACAAAGCAAGGAGGATAAATGCACTATCAGCTACCCCCTTCTGGGTACGCGGGCGTCGGTACGCGGGCGTCTCGCACGCACAACAGCTTATGAGAGCGAGTAAACACTTGAATGGTTCAGAATTTTCCCAACGCTTGAAAATGCCGGCTTCACACGCGAGGGACATATTCATGAAGGGAAAATGGTAAATATATACTGCGATTATTATTTATACGGTATAACCAGGACTGATTACAAAGAGCATCTCAAAAACAAACCATAAGAAAGCATTCCGTGTATTGCGCCCCGACTAAACTGTAATGTCTTAAACTATCTAATCATTTCCAGTAATTTCGCTTTTAAATACTCATAACGCAGCCGTTTTTCTTCTTTGGCAAAATGTACTTCCCTGAATTGCTCGGGATTATTGGTGTAATCCAATGGTTCACCACCGAATTGTTCACTGGTTAAATCAAAAGTACAATTCCCTGCAACATTATAGCAGTGATAATTGCCGCCGGGACGCAAAATACCATAAACCTTGCCGCCAAAAATATCTTGCGCTAAAAATGCCGTTATGGAGCACTGACCCAGTGTCCTGTTTTCAGGCCGCCATTCATCCCGCATGCGCGGTGCACACGTTTCAGCACACCAAATCTGCAAAAGCATATCATAAAGCACGCGCGGATCCCGAATAATCATAAACCTATCATCCACAGGAGCAGCATCCGCATGTTCCCAGCCATAAAAGTGATATTCCATAGAACTCTCCTCTTTCCCCATACGCCATAAACAAAGTATCATAATCGTTGTTCAGAACTGTCTTATTTCTGGCAAAAAGTTATTTTTTAAGGTCTTTTACAAGATAGATATCCCCATAGCAACAATCCCATTCCGATTTTATATATAAACCTTCTTTCAGCGCACGATAGACGACATAATCAGCCCGAATGTCATTGTCTCCCGAAATCGACCCAATAAAGCGAATATAAGGTTCTCTCTTGTTAGCATTATAATTGGATTCACTGATTTCGTAAAAACTCCATCCGCGAATATAGCAGCGATCAGGCATCTCCGAATAATATAAATAGCGAATCTCACCATCCACCGAAACTTTCAGCTTCAAATCATAGCCGGAACCCGTTGGCTTGCGTTCTAAAACTTGATATCCAGTTATAAAACTGCCTTCAGTTCTATACAAAAAACGCGGACCTTCTTCACCACACACGCCCGTCGGAATAAACCCTGCATGATACAGCACACGGTGCGATGCACGGTTATCCGTCGTAACCTCCGCTTCGACCCTTGTGACGCCCTCCTGTTTCATGGCCCATGGACAGATTGACCTTACGGCCTCTCTCATATAACCATTCCCGCAAAAACCATCTCTCAGACCATATCCGATTTCCACCATACCATCCGCATTCAGGCCTTTAAAACTCAAATCGCCGACGACAGTCCCCGGTTGACTCTTAAGCTCAATAAACCACGCAGTGTACCATATTCTGTGTTCCGGATCATCCAGACACCCTTGCAGCATCTCAGAATAAGCCTGTTTCAACCCATCATTTGACTCTTGCTCTATCAACAATTTCAGCGCATCATTCTCAATCGGATAAAGGACCAATCGCTCACTTTCAATCTTGATCATCTTTCTTTTTTCCTCTTTTCGCTCATCTATTGTCCTGCGGCCAATACGACTCGCCTTTCAGGCTATCGGCTGCGCTGTGCTCGCCGATACGCCCTCATGCGCTCGCCTATTTCGCTGCGCAAATACGGCTCGCGATCTTATCCCCCCGCTTCGCACGTGTCTATCTAAAGAATTCTAATCATTCCATTCTTTCTCTACCCCCTTTATCGCTCCTATCAAAAGCCCCCATAGAATCCATTCACCAGCGCTCTGCCATAAATCAAAAGCATGCTAAATCCCATGTACGGGCGACCCCGCGTGGTCGCCCGTGTCTACCTAAATAATTCCAATCTCATTCAATAAACGCCAAAAATCCATCCACCTGCGCCATTAAAGCCTTCCTTGCATCCTCACCAATAATCAGCTTATCCGAGCCAAAGGATTCCCCGCCCAGAGCGACACCATTCCCTTCCTCCTGGAACAGCGCAATACCCATAAAACCAAGCAATTCAGCGAGTTTTTTGCGAGCATGAGCAGCAGCCGATTTCCCTGCTGCACCGCTGATAGTCGCTTTCTTGCCGCGCATGACGGTCGGCGTCGCATAATCATTGCGCACGACAGGACGCGAAAGCCAGTCGAGGACATTCTTGAGCAACCCCGGATAACTGGCATTGTACTCGGGGGTAATGATCCAAAGACCATCCACGGCAGCCACCGAATCGCGCAAACGCGCAACAGCTTCCGGCGCAGGATACTCTGCATCCTGATTCAGCATGGGCACGTCCGAATAATCCAGAACTGAGCATTCCGCACGATCGCCAATCATCCCCATAATCTCACCGGCAAGTTGCCTGTTAAATGAATTTTGACGATGAGAACCAACAATGAATAATATTCTACGAGCCATGATTCCTCCTACTTTATCAAATATGACTGCCAGGCACATCAGGACGATATGCTCTGCTAAATTATATCATTAAAGTAATCGCTCAAAACACTAAATAATTCATACCCCAACGACTTTATGCTAAAATATTTTATCGCGCCCATTTGGGACGTATCAGATATGCCACTCGCCACTTGATTCTGGAGTAAATATGAAATTATCACGAATCAATATCATCATGATATTTGTCATCGCTTTATCCATGATACTCTGTTTCTCTTCTTGTAAGGCAAACAAAGCCGATACGCCTCAAGACAAAGTAGATTCAGCCGAAGACCAAAAGTTGGATACACAAAACGCGGATGACACACAACCGGAACAAGCGAATGAAAAGCAGGCAAAAGAAGATCCAAATACAAAACCCGGCGATCAGGAAGCCCCATCTGCAAATGCACCGGCTGATTCCCTGCCTAAAACATTACCTGCCTACCAATATCTCGCCAACGACCCGATCCAAAAAGCCGTTGCAGATTATCTTACCCATGAAATCGCCAAAAATTTTGCGCCAGCGGATGTCAGCATACCAAGCATATCAATAGTCGCCACAGATACGTCCAATCCGGATGACACCCTCGTTTGGGGCGATTTCTGGATTTTCAATTACAAACTGGAAAATGATATGCTCGTAACCGAATCCGGCGGTTCACATCCAGGCCTGATGCACCTCAAAAAAGCGGACGAAAGCTATACAGTCACAAAAATGGATATTGTCGCCGACGGTTCCGATAATCTAAAAAGTGCAAAAGAAATCTTCGGAGATAAATATGATGATTTCCACAAAATCAATTCCAATCAGGATGAACGTGAAAAAATACGCCGCCAATATATCTCTGATTATGTAAAAAACAACAAATTATCAATTACAAAAATCAAGGATTTTGGCTGGGATCCCGTTGAACTGCCATAACGGTTTTATTCATGGAGGCACCCGATTGTGCCTCCATGATATACACAATTCATAAATTTTATGGTTTTGTGTTCATATCCTCATTTTTCTGCGGCTTGTCACGCATTGGCATTCCTGGTCCGGGACCAAACGGACTTGGAAGTGCAACACCTGCTTCTACCTCTTTGTATTTGTCCCCCGAAACGACCACATTTTCAGTCGATATAACATCATGAATCCATGAACTCACAGGCTTTTCCATGGCAGGATTGGTATAGACCCGATAGGTCTTGCCCTTCTGAAGTTTGTCTGAAAGCACGAGAATACTCCCCCCTCCGGTAAACGTTTCAGGGACCTTAAGTGAAACAATCGCATTGCCATTTTCAGGTTCGGCAAGTGATATTGTAGCATTGGCGAGTTCGGAGATTTCGCGTTTGCGGTTAAAAGGATTTGCGCCATCGGGAGCACCGGTCGGACCGGGTGCGTTTTCGCCCTTATTATCCAGAGTAGGCCCATTCCCTGCACCATCCGGCACAGGCGCATTTCCTGATTCGCCGGGTGCTTTGTTTCTTCTCATGCCCGGTCCCCTGCCTGGTCCACCGGGAAATCCGCCTTTTGATTCGACAATTGCAATCTGAGCAAATGTTCCGGTAGTTCCGTCACCTTCGGGGGCATTGTTTGCACCGCCCAAAGCCACGACGATTCCGCCGCTGTACGAAACATTGCGATTCATATCGGCATCCAGTGCACCATCGGGGTCTGTGGTACCAAACAGCGCCGTCAGGCCGCCCGTAATTGTAGCATGGCCGTTGGCGTCCAGCGCATCATTCGTGATTGACCACACCATGATTTCGCCGCCACTTATAGTAATGGTTTCACCAGCATTGATGCCATCATCCATCGCCACAACATGGATCTTCCCGCCGGTAATCGTCAGATTGCGCTTGGCCTCAATGCCCTCGGGACTAACAGTAGTCTCTGAACTGGCATTACCTGCTTTCTTTTTGTCTTTTCGTTTATTCGGACTCGGGCGACGCTTAAAACCAGCATCAGAACCATCGCCGGCCATTTCTGGCGGCATCATTCCTCCATCTGGCCATCTTGGTGGCGGCCCAAATTCTGGCATGATAGGATTGCCATTTTCATCGAATTTCATTTCGGGGGGCGGCCCGAAATTGCGGCCACCGCGCGGTTCTGCGCTCGTCACAATATCAATCACCCCCCCGCTGATGATGACATCGGGATGAGGATCGTCTTCTGTCGTCTCGGTTTTGGCGTCTTCATCGATATCCCAGCCCGCCGAAAGAGCCTTGGCATCCGTATGAATCGTCAGTTCCCCTCCCGAAATTTTCACATATCCCTTACCGGTGTTGTATGCCGTTTTGTCGCTGCCATCGACTTTGATACCGCGCGATTCATAATTCGTAATATGATCATTGCCGTCGATCGTCAGCTTGCCGCCGCGCATATCAAACCCATTATCTACTTTAATGCCAAAGCCCTTTTCTTTATATTTTTCACCGCGTGCGGCCTCGGCTCGGTCGAGCTTAATATCGATGGTGCCCGATTCAATCGTGACAACATCATCCGAAGTAATGCCATTCTTATATTTCGCAATCACCGCGAGTGATCCTTCACCCGTAAATACAAGATTCGGCTTTGATGATACCACGGATTTGGAGTTTTTATCGGCCGCCCCAGTAATCGTCGATTTGCCATTGAGTACAACGGTATAGGTGTTACCCATATTCTTGTCGTTCGATTTGAGATCGAGATACCCGGAATGCGCATCGCTCGTAATCTGTGCATCTTTCAAGCGAAGCTCAACATCGACATTTTTCTGGTTATTCAGAACGACGCCGCCGTCAAATACCCCACTCAATTCAATACATGCCTTATTATCTGTATGAACATTGATCGCCAGCTCACCATCCGTCAGTTTGACCTGCACAATGGACGAAGGACTTTCGGGCGCGCTCAGATTAATCGCATAACATCCCGATTCTGGGGCTGATTCGGCATTCGCATCGACTGTGTTTTCGGCAGGTGCCGGTTTATGACAAGCCGTCAAAGACCAAAGACAGATCAATGCGGCGTATGGAATGAAAAAACGATGTGAGAAATGAGTCATATTGTTTGTCCTTTAGACTGGCTAATACTCTAAAAAAAATGAATCCGCCCGCGTATGTGTGAAGAGACGTGCAATCTGCACATCTCTTCACACATAGCGAGCGGAAGGCGGCGCGTATCGGCGAAGCCGATAGCGACGCAAAAAATCATTGACCAGGTTTATCGGGCACATCACCGCCCGGACCACCGGGATTACCGCCACCGGGGCCGCCGGGATTGCCGCCGCCCGGGCCACCGGGATTACCGCCACCAGGGCCGCCGGGATTACCGCCACCAGGGCCGCCGGGATTACCGCCACCAGTTGCAGTCCCTGCTGTAACAGCATTCGCGGTGCCCCCTGATAGCGTGGCACTGTCAATGAGGAGGGCATCGTTGAACCAAGCTGCCGTAGCAGGGGTAATTTCGGGCGATGTATAGAGGGTGTATGATGCACCGGATGTAATCGAATCGGCCAGAATGAGAACATTCGTACCACCAACGTAACCAGACGGAACTTTTGCAGCCGCGATGACATCGGCACTGCCGTCAGCCGCAAGCGCTAACGTGACACCGGCCAGTTCGGACGATCCCCCCATGCCGCCGCCGGGGCCGCCGGGATTGCCTGACGATCCCCCCGTTCCAAGTGAAGTTTGAATAAACGATTTCATCGTACCGCTACCCTGCGGCGCATTGTTGTCGCCGCCAATGGCAACGAGAAGACCACCTGTATAGCTCACATTGTTGTTGTTATCAGCGTCAAGGCCGCCTTCGGGCGCGGAAGCACCAAGCGCAAACGTTTTGCCGCCGGAAATCAATATCGATCGGTTGCCATCGAGCGCATCATTTTTCGTAGCATGCGCATAAATTTTTCCGCCGCTGATTTCAAGCGTATTGCCCGCCTGAATGCCATCATCGGTAGTATTGACAATAATTTCGCCACCGCTAATGCTAATATTGTGCTTGCCCTCGATACCTTCCGGACTGAGCGAATTGGTGTTGTTTTCCCGCGGCGTACCGGTTGTCGTCAGCGTAATCTTCCCACCCGAAATCACAACGTCCGGTTGCGGATCGTCGGAAGTTTCTTGAGTCGTTGCATCCTCACTGGCTTCCCATCCGGCCGTAAGTGCCTTGGCATCCGAGCTGATGTTAAGCGTGCCATCTTCAATATGGATATATCCCTTTCCGGTATGACAGGCAGTCGCATCGCTGCCATCCACTTTGATGCCGCGCGACTCATAGTTAGTAATATTGTCATTGGCCGAGATATGGATGGTACCTCCCTTCATTACAAAGCCATTCACAGCCTTGATGCCAAAGCCTTTTTCTTCATAACCTGAAGCTTTGGCAGCCTCCGCACGGTCGAGTGTAATATTGATATTGCCACTATAGACAGTCAGAACATCATCACAACCAATGCCGGTTTTGTATTTCGCCATAATATTGAGCGTGCCATCACCGGTAAAACTCAAATTCGGCTCTGCTGACAATACCTTTTTAGAATCCTCGCCAGAAGCACCGGTAATCGATGAATTACCCACGAGCTTGACCAGATACGTATTGCCCCAGTTGTCATTGCCGCTGTTGAGTTTGAGATAACCCGGATTCGAATCACTCGTAATGGTGATGCCGTTTAGAATGAGATCGACATCGACGTTATTGCTGTTCTTGATTCTCACACCACCATCATGGGCCCCAAAAAGGCTGAGACAAATAGCAGAATCGGTTTTGAGTTTGATAATCAGTTCGCCGCTTTCTTCTTCAATAATAACATTGCTCTTGGAGCTTTTGGGATTAGATAAATTGATATGGATACAGTCATTTTCATCGACCGTAGATCGCGTACTCGCTGTCGCATTGGGATTGCAAATAGCTTTGGTAATGCCTTTGTCACTGTCACTGCAGCCACATAGAAAAGATGAGACTATACTTAACCAGAATAAGCGATTGATATATTTCATAAAGTTAGCTCGTTAAAATTTAAACTCATATCCCACACCGATAAGATGACATTCGTCATCGGAATCGGCAATACCGGCAGTATATCGATAAAAGAGATCAAAAGCATGATGTTTTTTGATCGAATACTCCAGACCTGGTGTTAGCTTTAGTTTATCAATACCAAACTTGTTGGCCAGATCATTATAGAGTTCAATGCTGAAATAGGGCGACAGATGAATCGATTTAATGGTATACTGAGCCAGAATCCGGGACCGTAAAATGTGTTTATGTTCGGCATCATAGATCTTGTTATCTTTTTGCACACCGGCACTGTTCCATTTTTTGACTGAGTTCTCGGTTCGATAGGTGTACTGATACTTTTCCCGCAAAGAAATTTCAAAATTTTCAATAGGCAGAATACCAGTGACATACACATTGGCACGATGTCTTGGCGACCAATAGTTATCGACAATATTTCCGCTATTTGTCTCGTGCTTCAGTTTATATTTATCGATGAAATCATATCCAATGCCGAATTTAAAGTAATCGATCGGTTTGTAGCTAATATCGATCCCCGCATCAATTCGCTCCATCTCGGAGCTCATATCCTGCGTGCGAAGCTCAAAAGATGCCGCGATATTCAACCCTTTGATGAGCTTTTTCTTCAGGCCGACATTGATATCGAGCCCAAAATCATGCCCCATTGCACACAATGGCACCAAGAGTATAATGGCACTCATTATAATTTGAAATAGTCGCTTAATCATCATTGTCCTCTTCTGGTTTGGGGAATTTAACAGTCCTGTCGACAGAATTCTCACAGCCGCCGTTGGAACGATAATGCACTTTGAGCATTGCCGAATCCTTAAGGAAATCGACATGCCCAACCTCGACGCTGACAATATCCAGCCCCGTACGTGACTTGAGGTCTTCGATCATCTCGGCACGCTTATCTTCCTTAATCAAATCAATGCGATCATACATAATCAATTTGTTTGCAACGACCTGACGGCCTCGCACGGCTTCTACGATGGCGATACTCGCAATCATCAGGATATTCGCGCCTATCGTGATCTGCCAAGGCACACCGCCAATCACGGCATTGATGACGGAGATGGCAATCACCGCAAACAGATATGTCATCTCTCGCACAGGCATCGAATCCGTGCGATACCGGATAATGCTGAAGATGGCAAACAGACCTAGCGCAAATCCCGTCTTGAACTTGACATCATTAAGTATGAATATCAGTAAAAATATACTGATACTCATTAATATATAGGTAAAGAAATAATCCCGTCGTTGACTTTTTGGAAAGTAGAAAAAACGAACAATGATATAAACGATGACAAAATTGATGGTAAATCCAGCTAAAAAAAGCCAAAGACCACCTGTATTGTTAATCAGAAAATCAAACATGAGTTACCTCGTTCATTTTAAGTATATGGCGAATTCTTTCTTTAAAAAGATTCTGTTTGAGATTCGGATCCGTCAGCGCATACCCCATGCAGTATTTGCTGAACCCCATCGTATGAATATGCATCCGCATCAATAGATCATGCATGGGAGACGATGTGCGTCCATCGCGCT
>JAGACY010000371.1 GCA_017613855.1 Pseudomonadota bacterium | reverse complement strand
TCTATGAATCCGCCGAGCCTAAAACTTGCCTGGATGGAAAGGAATATTGTTATGGCATGGATAGCCGTCCCATCCTAAAACCGGAAAACGAAGCGGGCTGGCAATGCCGTCTGGTGCAGAAACTGCCGAAATCCCATACCATTCCCAATACCTATTATGATCCGGAGCCCTACCTGGGTTTCCCCTACCCTGATGATTTTCACCGCATCATACGAACGCCCAAGCAATGGTCGTTTATGAAAGCCTGGGTTTGTACCGAAGATGCGTGTGCATGCGGCAACAAAACGTGTCCGCTCAACGGAATTTGCATCGATGGCGATTGTTATTGCAACGATGCGCCATACAAAAAGGGGGAATGCCAGCTGTATTGGAAAGAATACCATGAACCCGGATATGTCTATGACGACGGCACGGTCGAGGAATGGCCAAATACAGGCGGCACGTCGAAATTCATGATGGGAGATGGCGATTATTACGGACAGCGGTTCACTTCGTGCAAAGATATAAATGGGCGCAACGTAGAAGAAGGAAACGAATGTACGGATGAAGAAACCCACCGTATCTATTGCGGCAAAACACAAATCACAAACAAGTCCATCCAGCACTGCATTGAACTGCCTAATGGCCAGACGGTGATCTATTATGACGAGTCCGACGAAGGCGATTTCAGCAACTATCTGCTTTCACGCGGTATGTTTTCAAATGGCGATATTCAGGCACAGCGGAAAGCAAACGCAGACAATAAAGCATACAAATGTGGAAACGAGACCTGTGTGCGAGAGGAAGTTTGTTTGAATAATCATTGTGTTGGTTTGGGCACGCGTACGAAACTTCCAAACAACGACTACACCTGGCACGCATTTATGCCCGAATGTACTTCAGAGTCGGGTTGTATCTGTGCAAAGCAAAAATGCACCAAAGGACAATTCTGCATTGACGCTGTATGCAAGGATTCGCCGTATCATCTCAAGGTCAGCAAAAACTGGGTGCAATACGGCATTGTTGGCAGTGAAACAGGCCAATGGAAACGATACGATCCGAATGAAGATAAGAACAAGGAAGATGAAAAAACACCGGAATTCGTTACCGGTTCAGGGATTCAGCCGCCGACATCAACCATCTGGTTCGATATTCTCACAGATTCGAAGAGCCAAACATGCGATGGCGCCTCAATACCTCCAAACGCCAAAGATTATATGTGCCTGTTCGAAAGCAGCAACAATGGCTGGGATGAATCCACACAGTCTTTCGTTGGCGCAAGGGGATTCTATTGCATCAACCCCAACGGCTGTGCTTGCGGTAAGAATACATGCCCGATGCATGCACAGTGCAGCAAAGGGGCCTGCATTTACGATGCCGTGTATCTCAGCGAAGCCTGCCATCGCAGCGATATGTGGTTAAATGCGCAGAATTTCCGCCAGAACAACCGATTTGTGGATGCACGAGGCTGGTGTTATTGCGGTAATTCCCTCGTGCCGCCCAATTTGCCGGGATATGCGTGCGATGATGATATCGGTATGAGCTGTAAGCGTCCCGAAGGATGCCCATGCGGCGACGTGACCTGTGCCGAAGGCGATTTGTGTATATCACCAGGTAAATGCCAAAAACCGTAATGTGCCCGGGACTGGGAATGTTGTGCAATAATATCCTGCAGATACGGATGTGGTAATATATATAAATACCACACCTAGGTTCTAATCTGCGTGATCACAAACGACGGTGTTTCGATGCCGCGCTTTTTAGCTTCGGCCATCTGATAACTGATATGCCAGTCGAAGACATAGACTTTATCTTCGAACAGCATCTCGGCAATCAATTGGCGTCGCCATTTGCCGCAGATTGGGGCTTTGGTTGATCCGCTCAATATAATATTATCGGCGCGGCATCCACTGGCGCACAAAGATACAAAGGGACAGTTGCGACACATCGCGAGATCTGCGGCTTTGGTCGCCGTTTTTCGGCGTTCTGCCATCACGTTTTTTAGTCCCTGCGAAATATGTCCGAAACATTCTACAAGTTTAAAACATGAGAAAACAGAACCGTCGCTTCTAATATATATATTTTCATTCTCGACGCACTGACAGGCTTTGCGACGATTGGTTAATGCAGATTTTACAAGTGCCGGGACGGTCACACCACCTTCAAATGCAATCGCATCGAGGGCATCTTCCTGAATCTGGCTGTTTTCAAATGTATGTTCGCCCTGTTCGCGTCCACATGGATACAAAATACCCAGCGTAATCTTGAGTTCCGATGGCAGCTTGCGCCTGAAATCTGCAAATGCATCGATATTTGCCTGCGCATCGGGCGCACTAATCATCACATCGAGATTGGGCAATGCATTGTATGATTTGAGCTTATTTAGAATTTCTATCGCATCGTCGTAGCAGTCGCGCCCCGAAAGCCGGTTGCACACCTCGCGATCTGATCCCGATATACTCATTTGAACCCTAAGGCCATCGCGAATATGCGATGCGACTTTTTCCAATAATACATCATTATTCTTTAATAACAGCAGATTGCTCAATATGCCCACGGGCTGTTTGGTACAGTTTTGGGCATAATCAATCGCATCAAATATCCATGGCACAATCAGAGGTTCGCCACCGGTAAATGAGATCTGTATATTTGGGTTGAGACTGACGCCTTCATCGATAATATGTTTGACTTGTTCGAGCGTGAGTTCATTTTCGCGCGCAATTCCAGAACATGCGCTGCAGTAGGCACATCGCAGATTACAAGCATTGGTCACCTGCATTTGCAGTAACTGGCGAGGTGTTCGATAGGGACGCGGGGCTCCAAAGAAGCCGTGTTTATCCAAACGTTCCCGAAGAACAGACGGCAATTTGCCAACCTCACGATGATTTTCGAGACTCGCCTGGAACGCTTCGATTTCATCGGGCATCACGGCACAAAATGTGCCCAGAGATGGCGAAACAGCCAGTCCGCCACCCTGGGTTGGAATGAGTACACTATCCTCTGGAAGTTTCATGTGATTACGGGTTTTCTATATCATCGGGAGGAAGCGGTTCACCCGCCAGCACATCGACCGCGCAAATCGCCGATGTATTTGATTGCTGAATGCAAACTTGGTCGGCATCGCAAGCTTTATCGAGCACCCATTCATAGTCTTTGCATTTATAAATGCTATTGTCCTCGCATTTCATTTCGCCTGGCTGACATTCTTCAATCGG
>JAGACY010000370.1 GCA_017613855.1 Pseudomonadota bacterium | reverse complement strand
GCTGTGATGAAAAGGGAGGCGGGATCAATCTGGCTGATTGCGATGGACATGGTCAGCTCAAAGAGGACGGTTATGGATGTGATTGCGAACCAGGTTATGATCACATCAATGGAGATGACTTTTCCTGCGTCGATACCACGAGAGAGGGCGGCGATACACCGGGAGGTAACACTCCGGGCGATAATCCTCAGCAGAATGAATGTCTGACGACGTTCGTGTTCCACAACAAATGGACTTCCCGTGGGTCAGGCGGTGAACAGGATTGGCCCGTCTATCTGATTGGTGACTTCAGGGTGGATGGGGATGGCAATTGGAATTTAAGAGATTCTAATTTGCAAATGGTGTCAGACGGAAATGGAACACACACGCTTGTTGTGAGTTGGGCCAAAGGCGAAACGCACCAATACAAATTCTTTGTCGATGATTGGGGCGCTGATGGCTATAAAGCGGATGACAGCAAATGTGTAGGTGAGTACTGCAACAATGAAATGACAGTCACCTGCGGCAGTGTGATCTGTTACAAAGATCGTTCCAATGGTGCCGATATAGATGATCCGTTTGATTGCAATTCGGTTCAGCCGGGGACTACGCCGACTAACAGTGGAAGCAATCCCGGCGGAAACAATCCCGGCGGAAACAATCCCGGCGGAAACAATCCCGGTCAGAGTTCTTCAGGTGCCGCATCGGCATCCATCGTCGAGGGGCTGAGTTCCGTTTCGGTGAGCGGTAAAACCATTACCATTAAACTGAAGGATGGAATGACTGCCAAATCCGTCAAAGGCGGCGGCGGCAATGCTCAGGCCAATGGCAATACGGTTACGGAAACCGTTTCAGAAAACAACAAGTACACCTATTTTATCGATACCGATCAGGGTGAAGTCTATGTTCCGGTTTGGGTTGAGGATAAGAAATTCGAGTGGAAGGATGCATTCCTGTATTTTGCATTCACAGACCGATTCGTCAATGGCAACCGGGGCAATGATAAAAAATCCGGTACATGGGATAATTCTTCAGCAACAGACTGGTATGGCGGCGATTTTGAAGGTATGCGCCAGGTAGTCGAAAAGGGTTACTTTGATAATCTTGGGGTAAATACGCTGTGGATTTCGTCTGTCACGAAAAATACCGAAGCCACAAGTGCCGGCACGAATGGTGATACGCATAACTATTCAGCTTATCATTCCTATTGGCCGGTGTCCGCTTTTATGACGGATTATAACCAGAGTGAGTTTAATGGTCTGCCTGCCATTGAAGATCATTTCGGAACAATGGATGAGCTTAAAGCGTTGGTAGATGCCTGCCATAAACGTGGAATCCGTGTTCTCGTGGATTTTGCAGCGAATCAGGTATTTAAAGACAGCCCCGTTTATGCAAAGCACAAAGACTGGTTTAATGATGTCAATAAACCTGTGATTTGTGATGATAATGATGGATGGGGATGGAACAATTATTCTGAAAAGTGCTGGTTCTCTGCGGACTTGCCCGATATCGACTATGGTAATGCGGAAGCTCGCAAGACAATGGTCGATCATGCGATTTGGCTCATCAAACAAACCAATATCGATGGTTTCCGCGTCGATGCCGTCAAGCACATGAATATTCAGTTCATTAAGGATTTAAGGGCCTCGACCGATAAGCTCTTTGCCAATAGCAACAATATGTTTTACATGGTTGGCGAGACCTTTGACGGTGATATTAACAAATTAAATGTATATATTGGCAATGATCTGCTTCATGGACAGTTCGATTTCCAGTTGTATTTTGCCATTCGGGATAACGTTCTTCAGGGAAGTAATCTGGGTGCAGTCCAGAATGCCTACAATGAAGCTAAGAGATACAACTCTGATTTGATGGGCACCTTTATGGGCAATCACGATGTTGCCAGAGCACTTTCGATTGCTGCCGGTCAGGATCAGAACAAATGGGGCGCAAACGGAGAAGTCACGGATTGGGGCCCCTATCTCAAAGTCAAGACAGCCTGGACGATTTTGCTGACCAATCCTGGTGTTCCATTGGTTTATTATGGCGATGAATACGGTCAGGAAGGTTCGAATGACCCGGATAACCGCCGCATGATGAAATTCGAGGGGCTCAATGGTGAGCAATCCGGTACCTTAGGTTATGTTCAGCAGTTAGGTAAGCTGCGTGCAGAGCATTCTGCGCTGCGACGCGGTCAAAGGGAGGATCTCAGCGTTGATGGCAATGTCTGGTGCTATAAAGTCAGTGACGGATCTGAAGCTCTTATCGTAGCGATAGGATTGAATAATGGTTCGTGCGATCTCAAAGGTAATTACAAACTTAAAAATGCGTTGAACCCGGATGAGGGAGAATTCGAAACATCCAGAATTGAAATCGGCGATATGAACAAACTCAATGTTTATCTCGTAAAATAATATATTCATGGGCATTCCTTAAGAATGCCCAATTTTTTAGGCATTTAAAGCGAATTTCGAACATAAAAATAGATTGGCCATCGGCCATTTGGTGTTTTGCACACGGGAGCATAAAATGAAAAAACTTCATCTGACGAGTTTATGTTGTTGTCTGGCGGCTCTTGCTATTGCAGGGTGTGCCAACGAAAGCAATTCCTGGCAGGAAGACAAGTGTGAGACGGATTGCAGTACATTGGATCACGTCGCATCATCTGCCTGTCAGAATAATGCATGCGTTATTGTTACATGCGAAAGCGGGTACAGCAATTGTGACAATGATAGCTCCAATGGCTGTGAAAAGTTAGGCGTTTGTCCGGGAGGATACTCCGGCGAATCCTGTTCTCAGGATTGTTCAGCACTTCCCAATGTCGCCAGTGGTTCATGCAATAATGGTTCGTGCATCATTCAGGGGTGTATGCCAGGATATAGCAACTGCGATGCGTTATGGAACAATGGATGTGAGAAGGAAGGAGAATGCAATCCAACGCCTTCCGATCCGAATGTCTGCACGCCGGAATGTTCGAGCTTGCCGCATGTCGGTGAGACTTCGTGCAACAATAATTCCTGCACCATTCAATCCTGTCAGACAGGTTACAATAACTGTGATGCCGATCCATCGAATGGCTGTGAAGTCGAAGGTTCCTGCTCAGGGCCTGACACTGTCTGCAAAATGACATTTAAATATACAAATGCAGATACCTGTCTGGCGACTTGTGCAGACATGGATTACAATACATTCCTGATTGGTTCGATGAACGAATGGAAAGAGGCCGATCCTCAGATGGCGATGGCTGCAGGTGCCAATTGTGAACGAAGCATTACGATCGATGTCGAGGAAGGTAAAGAATATCAATATAAATTCTTTGTCGATGGCTGGCAGGAGAGTTATCGCGCCGATGATAATGCGCCCAAAGATGCGGATGGCAATAATAATGTTGTGACGGGTGAATGCGGAAAGACGGTGACTTTTGTAGAAAAAGCCGCCGATCCGAATGCATCATGCAATGACCCAGGTCCCGGCCCGCAACCCCAAAAATGTACCGTCACATTTACATACGTCAATGCAGATACCTGTGATACAACCGGTGGTGATGCCAACTATGATGTATTTCTCGTCGGCAGTATGAACGAATGGCAGCCGGCAGATGGCAATTATATGATGTCTGCCAATGAGAAATGCGAGCGTTCCATTACGATAGAAATCGAGGAAGGTACCAAGATAGAATATAAATACTTTGTTTCCGGATGGGGGGGTGACAGTTTCCGTGTCGATAAAAAGGCAACACTTAGCGCTAGTGGCAATATGATCACGGATGGTGCCTGCGGGGCGAATTATAAATATGTCGAAAAAGAAGCAAAACCCGGAGACATTATTAAGCCGGAAGATCCCGTTGTTGTAGATAATGGTGACTGTGAAGTTACATTCACCTATTACAATCAGTGGACGAATGTTACATCTGGCGGTGCAGCCGATTTTGATGTTTATGTCGTGGGTAGTTTTAACACTGAAGCAGACGGCACGACCTGGAAGGTTGCCGATCCGGCATGGAAGATGGTATCGGATGGCAATGGAACGCATGTGAAGACGGTCAAGCTCAAAAAAGGCTCCGAATATGATTATAAATATTACGTCAATGGTTGGGCCGATGACAGCTGGAAGACTGATGCCGAAGACGGTCAGAGCAACGGACATTTCAAATTGGATAAATGTGGTATGGAAATCGGCCATGGCAATCCCAATCCGATTGAACCAGTCGATCCCCATCCGGAAAATCCCGATCCGGAAGTTCCAACAGTCGATGACTGTTATGCAACATTTATATATGTCAATCGTTGGACAAATGTTGCATCCGGCGGTCAGAAGGATTTTGATGTTTATTTGATCGGTGAAATGAACGAGTGGAAAGAGGCCGATGCCAACCTTAAGATGACCTCTGACAGCAATGGTACTCATACCATTAAGATCAATCTGGAAAAGAATAAACAGTACAAGTATAAATATTATGTCAATGGCTGGGAGCAGGATTCCTATCGTGCGAACCTGAGTACCTGTGCGGATGATGACTGCAACAGCATTATCGATACAGCAACCTGCGATCAGATCATCAAATTTGTCGATGCGCCTCTTGGCAATGATCCTGTAGATCCTCCCACGCCTCATGTAGAAGGGACACTCACCCTTAAAACTCAGCCAACCGTGAGCAACAAAAAAGTCACGATTAAGGTTGAGCTGAGCGGAGATGTGACCGTCGACAGTGTCACCCGTGACGGCAAGGCTATTACGGGAATTGCAGAGGATACCATTACAGATACGGTTACCGCCAATGGCAAATATGTCTATATCATCAAAGGTTCGGATGGAAGCGAGCTGTATGTTCCTGTCTGGGTCGAAGACAAGGCCTTTGACTGGCATGATGCGGTGCTGTACTTTGCCTTTACAGATCGTTTTGTGAACGGTGACAAGGCAAATGATGGCAAATCGAACACGAGTAATCCCGAATCCGATTGGTATGGCGGCGATTTTAAAGGCATGACGAAAAAAGTCGAGGAAGGCTATTTTGACAAGCTCGGTGTCAATACGCTTTGGATTTCTTCGGTCAGCATGAATACGCAAAAGGTAAGCTGGGGTACGGGCAACGATTCTCAGCACAGCTATTCGGCCTATCACTCATACTGGCCGATATCATCGTTTATGACAGAAGAAAACAAGAGCGAATTTGGTGATATCAAGGCCATTGAACCGCATTTTGGTACAGAAGCTGAGCTCAAAGCGCTCGTCGATGCCTGTCACAAACGTGGTATCCGTGTTCTCGTAGACTTTGCAGCCAATCATGTTCACACGGACAGCCCCATCTATAACAACAGCAAGTACGATGCGTGGTTTAATGACAAGGGACATCATCGCCTTTGTGATGATAACAACAACTGGGATAATTATTCTGAAAAATGCTGGTTCTCGAAGGATTTGCCCGACATTAACTACGACAATGCCGATGCCCGCAAGGCCATGGTTGATCATGCCATCTGGCTCATCAAGACGACAAACATCGATGGTTTCCGCGTCGATGCTGTCAAGCACATGAACATTCAGTTCATTAAAGATCTGCGAGCAGCGACGGACAAACTCTTTGCCAATACCGGCATTATGTTCTACATGGTCGGCGAAACCTTTACAGGGGATGTCGGCTTGCTGAATAAATATATCGGCAATGAGGTGCTCCATGCCCAGTTCGATTTCCCGATGTACTATGCACTGCAAAGCCATGTTCTTGGGCTTGGCAATTATGCGGCAGTTGCACAGCTGAGCAATCATTATAATTCTGATTTAATGGGTACATTTATGGGCAATCATGACGTGGCCCGTGCGATATCGGTTGCCGCTGGTCAGAATCAAAACAAATGGGGCCATAATGATCCGATTCCCGATGATCATTGGCTGCCCTATCTCAAGGTGAAGACTGCCTGGACGATTTTGCTCACCAACCCCGGTGTTCCTCTTATTTATTATGGCGACGAATATGGTATGGAAGGATCGAACGATCCCGATAACCGTCGTATGATGGAATTCGGTGATGAGTTGAGTTCTGAGCAGAAGGGTACACTTGATTATGTCCGTCTGCTTGGCAATATCCGCAAGACCCATCCTGCGATTACACAAGGTCATCGTGAGAATTTGTCATACGGTGGCGGTTATTGGTGCTATAAACTCGTCAAGGAGGGGAGTCCTTCTGTCATCGTTGGTGTTTCTCGTGCCGATGGCGGCGACAATTCAGGATGTTCACTCAATGGGTCCTACAAACTTAAGAATCTGCTCAATACGGAGGCTGCGGAGTTTACGGCTACGGGCCTTGATTTGAGCAATGATCATCTTCAGGTTTACGAGGTTAAATAATTCTCTTGAGCCATTCGTTTGAATGGCTCAATATTATGGATAAGTTTTGGCCCTTTGTGCACCGATGCAAGAGGGCGCTTTGTATAGCCCAAAAGGGAACAGGAGTCGTGATGAAAAAATTTAGTCTAACCGGTTTATGTATGTGTTTTGCCGTTATTGCAATGATTGGCTGCGATGACGAAAATAACGACAAACACTCGAATTTTGTCAGTCAATGCGACGTCGATTGTACAATGCTGCCCAATACATCGAGCGGTGCATGCAACAACGATGAACAGAAATGTGTTTTTGTCTGCCATGCCAATTACTTTGATTGTGATAAAGATTATCACAATGGCTGCGAAAGCAAAGATTCAACTTGTTCAGGCCAGCCCGGTCCCGGACCAGACGTCAATCCGCCGGTATCTGGTTGTACATTAACTTTCCAGTATACCAATGTGGATACTTGTTCGGCTACAGGCGGCGCACAGGATTTTCCTGTCTACATTATTGGTTCAATGAACGACTGGAATCCGGAGAATACAAATCTTCCGTTGGCAGCAGAGGGCAACTGCGTACGTAAGCTCGTGATTGATTTAGATAATGACAATCGCATTGCCAAAGGACAGGAGTATAGCTTTAAGTATTATGTATCCGGCTGGAAGAATCAGGAAACAGGCCAGGATGATGGTTGGCGCTATAATGAAAACGGCGCGAATGACGGCTCAAATAATACATTTAAAGCTGAATGCGGCACGGTTGTTTCTTTTGATGAAAAAACG
>JAGACY010000369.1 GCA_017613855.1 Pseudomonadota bacterium | reverse complement strand
GGCACAGTGAGCAAATCAAATGCGCAAGTTGAAGCGCCGATAGGCGCGGGAAACGAAGCGGATTTGATATTGCGAAGTGAAAGCCCTTTGGCGGGGTCCGGGGCAGAGCCCCGGCTAAGTAGTGGCGCATAGACGAAGCAAACAGATTTACAGCAAAAATCGCATCGCCCAGGGGCCCGCCTGAGCATACCGCAATTTGGAATCTTCGGCGCGATGCTGCAGTGCAGGTATCACAAACTCCAGTTCCGGTCCCGATTCAATCTCAAAATGATCCGTTGCCGGATACAACTCGCCATCGAGCGTATAGGCTTCGGGGTGTTCGAGATCGAGAACGAGTTTGCTCGCAAGTGAACGCTGTATCACATCGGGTGAAACCGCGCCGCCACGCAGAATTTGCGGGAATTGCTGTGCGATTTTGAGAGGATCGACGCCCGAATACACCACCTGGAATTTGCCTTCCTGATAGCCAGCCTCAGGGAATATCTCAAAATGAAGCGGCAGACGCTCGACAAAAGACGCAAAGAATGTATGCATCGGGGCATCGCATACGAACTCACCATCCTGCTCGACACGGACCTTGACTTTGCTCATGACCTGCTTTGTCAGCTCACTGCCCACCATGGCGCTTGCCACGAGCTGCGTCAGGATTTTGGCGGCTCCTTTGGGGTTAGTCTGGCCGGATTCGTAGTATTTCACCATGAATCGGGCGGCGACGCCGAAACCGAACATGAACGAAAGATGGTTGTTTACCCTTAACAGATTGCGGCGAATACACTGCATCGGAACATTGTGCCGATAGCGAAGCATCGCGAGCATCAGGTTGGCCAACCCAGAACCATCAATGCCAAATGAACGGGGAACCATATTCTGAGTTCCGGTCGGCAAGAGCAGAATCGGCGGTATTTTGTGATTGCCATACACATCGACGACAATCTCGAGTGTCCGATGGGCTGTGCCATCACCGCCGCTGATTGCAATTAAATCAATACCAATCTTGCGAAATGTCTCTACGGCTTTATAGGCATCCGTGATCGTCCCTGTCGAAGATACCTCGCCATTGCTGCCAATGACATAAGCAAGTTCGTCTTTCAACTCCGGGTGGAGCTTGTTTAGACGTGCATTACGATTACTGATAACGCCAATACCAGGCATGACTTTTCCCTTTTCAAGATAGCTGTCCTCCCCCGGGGACAACCATAAACCAACACACGATACCCTTTAAAGTATTTTTGTCATGAAAATGTCTGGAAAGCCGATTTTTAATGCGGAATGCGGAATTGAATAACAATGCCTAAGGTGGATTCTGAAGCTAAGAATAAATGTCTTTCTGAATTAGCAGTGAGCAGTGAGCAGTGTGCAGTTGGAATGCAAGACTAAAGAACGACGCTGAAGCTAAAATAACCATCATTCTTTAGGAATAACCTTGAGAATACCTGAATAATTACGAATTACGAATTATGAATTACGCATTCATAACTGCTAACTGCTAACTGCTAACTGCTAACTGCTAACTGCACATTGCAAAATCCCCAATTATTTCCCATTTCCCGATTGTATGCTAAGTTCATAATGGCATTTTGTTTGCCCGAAACAGTCAGGGAACGACCATGAAAAGATACGGAAAATTCGCATGGGCCATGCACATTCTGGCCGCACTCAGTGTCAGTATTACGATGGCATGCAGCGGCGGCTGTGCCTCCAAAACCGACAAAGCACCAACCAGCGAAATTCAGACGCCCGCCGAAGCAGCGCAAACGACCGAGGAAGAAGCCATTATCAAAGAGGCTGCCAGTGAGCCGCCGCTTAACGAAGTCACGGATATTCCCCAGGAAGATCCGAGCTTAAGGCTCGTCATCATTTCGGATGTCAATGGCAAATATGGCTCTGATCAATACGATGCCGAAGTCGTCCGCGGCATCGATATGATTATCGAGCAAAAGCCCGATCTCGTCATCAATGCGGGGGATATGGTTGCCGGACAAAAGCCAAAACTCGATTATCGCAAGATGTGGGTTGGATTTCACAAGACAGTGACTGATCGCCTCAAGGAAGCCGGCATTCCTATGGCTCAGGTTTGCGGCAATCACGACGGATCTGCTTATCCCAAATATGAAAAAGAGCGCGAAATCTACATCGATGAATGGATGCAGCGAAAACCCGAACTTGATTACGTCGATGATTCGCATTATCCGCTCTATTATTCATTTACGAAAAACGGTTTTTATTTTATCGCGGCAGATGCGACCACGCTCGAACCCATGGATGACGAGCAATATGCCTGGCTCGAAGGGCAACTGAGCAATAATCCGACAAAACACGCGCCCATCGTCTTTTTCCACGTCCCGCTGTTTCCCATTACGACAATCAAACCAACAGAAATCCTGCGGGATAGCCGATTACCGGTGCTCTTTTCTGAAAAAGGTGTCCAGCTCGTCATGACGGGCCACCAGCAGGCCTACTTTCCGGCCAAACTCCATGGCGTGACTTATCTGCACGTGGGTGCGCTCGGCGGCGGTCCGCGTCCGGTGCGCCAGAATGACGGCATCGCGCCCAAAACCATGACGTTCGTCAATCTCTACGAGCATGCCCCGCTCCACATCGATACCCATCTCATCGAAGAAGGCGTCGACAAACCCTTTAACCACAATCTGCTGCCTACTTACATTATCTTTGGGACGCAGATTCTCCCGCGCGTCGATATTTCCCTCGAAGATGCCGAATTTGCCCGCGATTACATGATTTCACCGCACATGTCCAAAGCCCAGATGAAAACGCTCATCGAGGCTTTAAAGGCCAATGACGGCGACTGGGGCAAAATTCCCAACTGGACTGCAGATGAATAATGAATAATGCATAATGCATAATGATGAATGAATAATGGATAGTGAATAATTGAAGTATTTTACAGGGTGTTCATAAATATCGTAGAGAAAAGCATACTCAATAGAATGATTTACATTCTCTATGCCCAGGTAGCGGGCCGTTAATCATCGCATCGATAACGCATCGCGTCATTCGTAATAATGACGCGGTTTTTAGGCATTGCATACGACGTTTTTTAGGGGTATGTTATCTATCCTGCAGAGACGTGCGATTCCCACATCTCTGCAAGGAAATGATATCTCCCCCCGAAAAACGAGGTTTCCCCTTGAAACGCCTTATTCCTGTAATCGTTGCAGCCAGTATGCTGTGTGCCTGTTCCGTCCAGAAAATGGCCGGCGATGCCGTCATTGAATACACCCACGACAAAGCCATTCCCTATCTGATGTCCCAAGGGGATCTGCAATCCGCCTGCAGCATGGGTCAAAGCATGGGCCCCGTAGTGGCCTCCTTTGCCAAAGTTGAGCTCGACCCCTCGAACGTGGGCATTGCCACCAATATGGCTTCGGGTATGTGCGCAGAATTTGAGCAGCGCGATGCTGAACTCGACCGGGTGCGTGCCATCTTCGAAAATCGCACCACCGCCGCACAAGATGCGCTCATCCGCGAAAAACAAGGCCATCGGCTGGCAGCAATCCGCATGGTTGCCGGCTACGAAAATGCCATGCAGACTTTTGGCAATTTCAGCGAAAAATGCCGTTCCTATGACAACGATACCGACGAGCTGCTTTCTCTGCTCGGCCTTGCAAGCGGTGCACTTGCCCTTCTTCACGATTTTAACAGCGAAAAATCGGTCGGTATTTCACTCGATGTCCCCGGCATTATCGAAAAATCGATGAAATGCTTCAGCGATGACAAATGGTGGGGCAT
>JAGACY010000368.1 GCA_017613855.1 Pseudomonadota bacterium | reverse complement strand
GAAATCACAGGTGATGAAGCATGCGACGATGCCAACACGGCTGATGGTGATGGATGTTCCGCTACTTGTGCCATTGAAGAAGGCTGGAAATGTGAAGAAGCCGGACAGCCGTGCACTCAAATGGAAGAACCGCAGGATTCGGTATGCGGTGACGGCGAAATGACTGGCGATGAAACATGCGACGATGCCAATACCGATGATGGAGACGGATGTTCCGCTACTTGCGCCATAGAAGAGGGCTGGAAATGTGAAGAAGCTGGCCAACCGTGCACTCAAATGGAAGAACCTCAGGATTCGGTGTGCGGCGACAGCGAAATCACAGGCGATGAAACATGCGACGATGGCAATACCCAGGATGGTGACGGATGTTCCAGTACATGCGCCATTGAGGATGGCTGGAAATGCGATGAAACTGGCCAGCCGTGCACTCAAGTGGAAGAACCTCAGGATCCGGTGTGCGGCGATGGCACCATCAGTGGAGAAGAGAACTGTGATGACGGCAACACCACAGACGGTGATGGCTGTTCAGCCACATGCACGACTGAAGCGGGCTGGACATGCCCTGCTGCAGGGAATGCCTGTACGACAATCTGTGGGGACAGTATCATCATCGGGGAAGAGAAATGTGATGACGGCAACACCAAGGACGGTGACGGCTGTTCAGCCGCATGCACGACTGAAGCAGGCTGGACATGCCCTGCTGCAGGGAATGCCTGTACGACAATCTGCGGGGACAGTATCGTCGCCGGGGAAGAAAAATGCGATGACGGCAACACCAAAGACGGTGATGGTTGTTCTGCTACATGCACAACTGAAGCGGGCTGGACATGCACGACTGCTGGGAAAGCCTGTACAGCAGTTTGCGGCGACGGAAAAATCGTGGGCAAAGAAGCCTGTGACGATGGTAATACTAAAAATAACGACGGCTGTTCCTCAAAATGCGCCGTGGAGGAATCCTATATTTGCAGTGAAGCCGGCAAAGCCTGCACAGCAGAATTTGATAATAAAACGAGCATTAAGATCCTTGGTCTTGGCAACAGCTTCATGCGGGATTCAACGATTTATCTCCACGATATCCTTAAAAATATGGGATACACGGATGTCACGGTTGGTGTGTTGTACACAGGGGGCAAATCCATCAACTGGCATGCGCAGAATATCAGAGAAGGCGGGAAACCGGCGACTTACTTCCTGGATAAAAATGGAAAATATAATTCCTATACAGAGAAGAATGAGAATGAACTTCGTGATTATGCAAAAGCAATCAAATCCGAAAAATGGGATTACTTCATCATGCAGACCTATCCGTCGGGCGTGATTGATCTATATAATAAAGATATCGATTATGTCATCAATTTGGTCAAACAGTCTTCCCCGAATGCAGTCTTCGGATGGTCAATGACATGGGCTTTGCAGTTGGGCAAACCGCATTTTCAGATGCCGTATCACGGCTATACGCCGCAAAAGATGTACGAAGCGACAGTGATGGCCGTTCAAACCAAGATTAAGCCAAGAACAGATATTCCCATTGTCATTCCTGTCGGCACGGCGATTCAGAACCTTCGTCAGGGCATCTTTGGGGACAATATGAACCGCGACGGTTATCACATGTCCATGAATAATGGCCGTTTTGCAGCAAATCTGATGTGGGCCAAACAGATTACCAAACGTCCTGTCAGCAAAGTGACCTATACTCCCAGTGCCTATACTTATACAGACCGTCAGGTGGCTGCGATTAAGGAAGCCGTCGTCAATGCCTACAAGAAACCGTATGCAGTGACGCGCCCCTCAAAAGGTGTCAATGGTGCTTATCTGAAAGGCAATACGGATCTGCAAAAAGTGTTTACGGATGCAGGTCATAAACTTGAAGATTTTGTCGAAGTTCCTGTTGGTGTGACGACAAAGGCCAAATACGATGCTACCCAAAAGGATGCGGATGTTTGTAAGCTCACTGCCGTTCATATCGACACAAGTGTATCGCCCAACGTACCGTTCTGTACTTCATCCATGATAAGTGCAGAAACCGGCAGTAAAGCCACGGATCTGAACAAATATGCGGCTTCGCGTATTTTTACACATTATGAAATTCCCACAGGCTCTTTCATTGTCATACAATCCGGGTATGCGTATCGCCCGGAAGGCTGGGGCTCAGATTTAACGATAGCAACAGATTCCAAGAACAGACCGGGGATTGTTAAAACACAGATTACAGAAGTGACAGATCAATGGTGGGGTGATTTTGAGTATCGTGCCTTTACCCTATCCAAATCAGATGGTTCCGACTTAAAGAATAATGAATTGGAGACGACTTCGGCCATGTCCATTTTCGTTCCCATCCACAAGGGAACCACGGATGAAGCGATGATCAATGCAGGCTATGATTTGAGCAAATACAAAAAGCTCAATCTGAGCATGGCCTACAGAGTGTACTGGAATTCGAACACAGACAGTGATTTGCCAACCAACTCACTGACCATGCCAAATGCCAAAAGTGTTTTCCCAACCAAGCTCTTTAGTGGTAATAAAACTGCAGAGCATTATGCAGCCACTCGAATCTTTAAGAAATCAGAAATACCGAATGGTTCGGTTATCGTAGCAGTAAAAGGTTATGCCTATATTCCGGATGCCTGGACAGCACTGAATAAATCAAACAAAGAAGCAGGTAATCGTCCAAGTAAAGTGAGTGCCAAGGATAAAGATTTACTTGTCGTCGTCGATGACAAATGGTGGGGGGATTTTAAATACCGCGGGTTTGACATTACAGAGGTCGGCGTGGCAAGCGATACGATATTGTCCGCACAAAAGCAGACAATGCTCGGTGAAAAATTCGCCATCTACGTCCCCAAATAAGGATATTGACACTTTCACACCGTTTAAACAGTAACGATTCTATTGTGGTGCAGCCCCGGTCGCCGGGGCCGTCGCAGTCTTATTTTCTTGTTTTTTTGGCGACAGCCCAACGCCCCATTCCATAAGGACTTCCCCAATGACACGCTCCATCTTTCTCATTGCGCTGTGCGCCATCCTCATGACCGCATGTTCCCCCAAATCGCAACCACCGCAAGACGATACGCCCACAACGAATACCGCTGATACACCGCAGGCAGCGCCGTCCCCGCTTGTTCTGGAAGACGCCGAATGTGTGCGACAATACGACGAAACCGAAAACCAAAAGCAGGATTTCGAAGCAGCCGTGCTCAGTCTGGAATCCATCCCTGACGAAGATCGCTCGGCTCGTTCTTTCCGTTCGCCAGTGTTGCCATTTATACAGACCTGGAGCAAAGCCAATAATCGCTTTGGCTTGAAATCATTAATGCATTTCGAAGGAAATGCGATGTTTTCTCCGTTTTCGGCAGAACGCACGATGGGAATGCTTATCGATGGGGCGTGCAATGAAACCTTCGCCGATCTGACTCGTGGAATGGAAATTCCGCGCAACAGCTACCTCAGTCAGCTCGGTAGTCTCGTTGCAAAAGAAATTGGTACAACGTATGACGACAGAGAATTTATCTCGGACAACCGAATTTGGCTCAATAATCAATTTGCGCTTCGTCAATCCTATATGGATGCCATCAAGCTGAATTACGGCATCGAACCAACTAGCCTTGATTTTACGAAAGATCCAGACGGTGCGGTACGTACCATCAACGCATCTGCCGAAGAATCGACACATAGCCGCATCAAGACGCTCGTGGATAATACGAGTATTGACGATAGCATGCCAATACTCCTTACGAATGCACTGTATTTTAAATCGAGGTGGGAGGCTTTTAAGTTTTTCTTTAAAGACCATACGTATGAACAGGATTTTTATAACGACACCGGAACTGTTCGTGTAAACATGATGCATCGGGAATTGGCCTGTTCGTATCCCTATTTTTTGAATATACAAGAAGAGTTCGTGTCGCTGACCATTCCATTCTATGGTGAATTCTGGTACACGGCGGTACTTCCTACTCTTAAGGCAGATGAAACACCGGAAGCAGCACTGCAACGTGTAGAGGCTCAATTCTACAGAGATTACGATACGGTTTTCTCTTTTTCAAAACCAATCAATGTGAGTGAGACAATCCCTGCAGATTTCATCAACATCTCCATGCCAAGAATCGAGATACAGGCTGACATCGAACTCGATGAACTGATGAAGAAGCTGGGTATCACCAACGCCTGGGAAAAAGCTAAGGCAAAAGCCGGGGAACTCTCCATCGATTTTGCAGGAATGAACGGTTATTCGAGCCAAACGGTTCGCACAGATGAGAATAGATTCCTATACCTCGACAAGTTCAAGCAAAAAGTTTTTATCCGAATCGACGAAAATGGTTCAGAAACACCTGATATCGAATGTAATGATTGTGTCATAAGACCAGAAGCATCTACCAAGAGATTAATAGAAAAAACCAGACAACCAACGTATCTCGATATCACATTCGATCATCCGTTCTTCTTTATGATTAGTCATATCAAGCAAACCCCGACCCTGCTTTTTGTCGGCCAGGTGATCGACCCCACGGTTTCGCAAGTTACGCTCAAGCTCGCGGATGGTAAACGCAAATTCGACGCACATGGGATTACCTATCCCGAGTATTTTTATAAGGTACCCCAACCCTATCAATATGACGACCAAAACCAAAAGGTAAGCGCACCTGATTCTGTACAGAATCTCGTGTACAGTCCTAAAACCAGCATTCAATACAAGTCACCCACAGTTACTGGCAACATTGACAAACGCATCATCCAAAAGATCGTAAGAATGAATAAAACCCAATTGCAAGTGTGCTACGAACAGGAAATTGAGAAAAATCCCAGGCTGGAGGGGCACATCATTATTCAGTCGACGATCGATCAGGATGGCAAAGTTACCGAAACGATTGTCAAGGAATCCACGCTCCCAGACAAAAAAATTGAGAATTGCTTCGTGAAAACGATGCGGAACTTCAATTATCCTAGCCCTAAGGGCGGTGGTACTGCGTCGGTCGAATTTCCGTTCGTATTCGAGGTGGAGTGAAACGGTTGAATTCGTGACTTACACCCGTTAGAACATGCCCCTGCCGAGCACATATAAAAAATGCCGGGTGTATTCGCTATGCGAATAGCCCGGCACAGGCGGTGCGTATGACCAACGGTCATAGCGCCGCAACCCAATATCCAATTAGGCAATTACCACTTCCAGGCTCGCGCCATGAGTCCTTTGAGAAGTTGCAAAAGTGTAGATCCTTTGCGGCGTTCCGTCTCGTTGATGACTGCAATTGCAAGCAGAACCACGCCGACGATGGCCAGATAAACCCACCAGTGCAGGCTGAACCAGAAGTTTCGGGTCTGACTGAAGAAGATGATCACGATATTGACGATGCCGATGGCCAAATAGCGATTGAGTCTGGTGCGAATAGCCACAATGATCGCAACAATGGCAAGCACCGTGACCGTAATCGCGTGGAACGGAACATAGGTGTCCGGGATGAGATAGACGAGCGGCAAACCAATGAGTGTCGCGATACTGCACACGTCGTGCGAGTAGTTTCGGAATTTCCAGATGAGATACGAATCCAGATACAACGTCGCAATCGGAATCAGGAAAATAAGTTCCGGCCGAATCATGACGGGCAGCCAAGCATCCGCTGGCAAAAGCATGATTTTAAGCGTCGTGGCGACCGCGATGATGCCTGTCGAAATGGTGATTAGAATGCGATCATGATCACAGCGGCCACGTTCTCGCAAGTATTGCAGTAGGTTGAGCGCCACGATGAGCACACCGGCGAGATGTGCAATATGATAGGGATCATGACGAACGATGATGAGCGGAATTGCGGCAATTAACCAGACAAGGCGAAGATTCGTTATGCCTTTTTGCTTAAAGCCATCTATAAACGCCAATGCGGCCGTAAGTGCTGCTGTTGCAATCCAAACGAAATAGTCAGGCTGCGCAATTTCCAGATGGTTCCAGCCGGTTTTAAGAAGGGCGTAAAGCCCGACGAACACAGCAAGTGCAGTCATTTGGCCATATTTTCGATGTTCGCGACAGCTCATGCACCATGTCCCGATAAGACCGGTGTCGAACAGCATTATGCGCACTGAAAGATCGGAAGGCCAGTCGAGCAGAATATAGATGAGTGCACAAGCCACAGTCAGTTCGAGATCAATCGCTGCCACCAGGCGATATGGCCTGTTTTCGTGCTTGTGCATCAGGAGATGCTCGACAAGAACGATGAGCGAAAACAGCAATGCTGTGGCCGAGAAGGCGATGTTTTGGACAGCATCTTCGATCTTATAATCGACATTGAAGATCGTCCTTATCTTAATGACGAGCAACGCAATCAAGCTCATCAGCAATATGCTTCCAATGGTGGCAGAGACCATCTGACCTTTGTAATCATGCAGTTTTGCGCTTCTGCGGTCATCGAGAACCGTCAGTGCCAGTGCCGGTATGAGCAGGACTGCGGCGATTCTCTCATTGAGGCCAATCTGTGTCAAAGACATCGTCGTAAAAAGCGCCGTGGCACCGCGCGTGCGGAGATGCGGTGCATCGGGAAGTGCGATTTTTTTGCGGAACGTATAGAACAGAATGACAGCAAGATACAGGGCAGCCGCGATCCAAGGTATCACTTGGACTATCGTCGCATCACCGGTCAGATTTCTGTCGTGTTCAAAACTCAGACAGATATACGACAGACCAATCAGGACGGCACTTGCACAGAGGCGTATGATGCTCTGCTTCGGGCACAGCGGTTTTTGGGGCTCATACAACATAATGATCGCGAGCAGCAGGGTATCGACCGGAACGATGTAATGCGACAAGTCGATGCTCATCCCCAAAATAGTATATTTGCTCAGATAAACATTCAGAATCAGCATGACCAGTGGGACAAGCCAGAGCACGACGGCAACGGCACTGCAATGCGAAACGATGGCAAAGGGCGTCCGTTCTGTCTTTTGCGCGTCCGCACGTTCTATGAATGCAAGCCCAAATGCGGGCACCAGGAAAAGAATCTGGTTGAACGGATATGCAGCCAGAATAGCGTTTTCCTGAGCATATCTGAAAATACAGAACTGATAGAGTGCAAACAGAATCATCAGGATAAATGACATGCAGCGACGATTCTGTCTGTCACATGTCAGGAACCGGACCTGAACAAGCGCAATGGCCAGCAGTACCGCTATCGTGCCGAGATTGAAATACCAGACATGATCCAATGCACTAATGGTACGCATTAAACTAAGATAGGCCAAGCCAATCAGAACTGCACTTGCACTGAGACGAATCTGTCCGGCCTTTGGGAAGAACGGGACTTTCGGTTCGTACATCAGGATACCGGCAAGCAAAAGTGAATCGACCGGAACGATGTAATCTCTCAAATCAAGCTGTGTACCCAAAATAAGATGGCCGCTCAGCATGTCATTCAGAATCAGCATGACCAGCGGTACGAACCAGAGCACAATGGCAATCGCGCTGATATGCGAAGCAATGGCAAAGTATCGTCGTTCTGTTTTCAGTGCGTCTGCACGTTCGATGAATGCGAGTGCAAATGCGGGAACGATGAAAAGAATTTGATTGAACGGATAATCCGCCAAAATAGAGGTTCCCGGACTATGTCTGAAAATATGGAACTGGCAGAGAGCAAACAAAACCAACAGGATAAATGATGTGCAGCGGCGCAGGTGTTTGTCACATGTCAGAAACCGAGTCTGAACGAGCGCAATAGCCATGAGTGCCGCGATCATGCCAAGATTGAAATACCAGACATGTTCAAGCGCCGAAATGGTCTGCATAAAACTGAGGTAGGCAACGCCAATCAATACAGCACTTGAACTGAGGCGAATGTGAGCTCCATTCGGGAAGAACGGAACCTTGGGTTCGTACAGCAGAATGCCGGCAAGCAAAAGTGAATCGACCGAAAGAATGTAGTCCGACAAATCCACACTGAGATGGCCGCTCAAAGCGTCATTCAGCATCAGCATGACCAGAGGAACAAACCAGAGCACAATGGCAATGGCGCTGATATGTGACGCAATGGCAAAGTATCGTCGTTCTGTATGAAGCGCATTTCTCCGTTCAATGAGTGCGAGCACAAATGCGGGGATGAGGAAAAGACTTTGATTAAACGGATAAGATGTCAGGATGGAGGATTCACTGAAACCATCGAAAACAGCGAACTGCCCAAGTGCAAGCAGAATCACCAGTGCAAACGACATATAGCGTCGGCTGCGGATATCGCCGACCCAGAAGCGCTCCGGCACGAGTGCCAAACCAAGCAGCGCTACCGACATGCCAAGATTGAGGTACCAGATGAATTCATCTGCCAGTGGGTGCTCGATATATCTATAGCCAACCAGCATGTACAGGCCGCCGGCGATCAGTGATAACCAGGCAGAGATTAACGGATGATCACTTAAAACCTGAGTTAATGCGGCTTTGGTTGATTCATCGGATTCCGACTTCTCCGTCACCTCCGTTTTTTCCTGAGTCAATGCGGAGACAACATGTGCATGCTGCATCCGATGAGCGCCCAGAATGATGAATGTCAGCGCCGGCAAGAACAATGCATACCCATAGGCCCCAATGGTGCTGTGAACATCCATTGCAACCGCGATGGCACCTGTCAACAGAGCATACAAAATGATCGTAATCGGATGCAGCGATTTGTCATATCGGCGCATACTGATAAATGCCGCAATGGTCGATGCCGACAGAAATGCACAGCAGACAAAAAACGCTATTGTACGTACATCCCCGGAAACGCTGTGAATGAACGTGAGGGATGCCCAACCTAAGGCAACTGGTATCGAGGCCTCGACAAAACGATTGTGTTCCTTGTGCAGCTGGATGTGCAGGAGGATGGCAAGCGAGAAGGCGAATGTGGTCATCAGATTCTTATGAAGCGCCTCGTCGAGTGCAAACGTACTGAGCATTAGAAGACAGGTAAACACAAGGAACAAGACTAATGCGGGTTTGCGGAGTTCTGTGGCCGATTCTTTCTTGCTCATCATGGCATAGGCGAACCCGCCTGTCGAGACAATCGCCGGGATGAAAAACATCATGGCATGAGCGTCGAAAATTGCACTCGACAGAGCCGTTAAAAACAGGAAAACAAATGAGATGCCCAGAATCGGGAAAAGCCTGCTCTTAAATATGTAATATCCCCGGAACATGCCTGCTGCGATAACAACACAAGGCAAGAGCATCATCGCGGCGGGGCTGGTATTGCCTAAAATCAAACCAAAGAGTTCAGCAGCCGTTACCGTGATCCCGAGCGCTGCGATGCACAAAATGTAAAATGCCTTCGCAGAATTCTCGATTTGCAGCTTGTTATGAGCGAGTCTGAAAGCACCATAGAAAATGAGACTGAAACTCCCGACAGCTATGAGTTTGACAATATTGGATGCCGTGCCCCAGAATGAGGAGATATAAGCTGCACCCGCTGTGCAGATCAGTACAACACCAAGCCCAAGGATGATTGGAATTGGAATCATCGGGCCACTGACCGTCGCCTTGTCTTCCAAAGCTTTGCGCGCCGCCAGTCGTTCGGGCTCAGATTCGGTTTCCTGCTTTTCGATGTTTTCATTTGGGGGGGTGGATTTATCTTCTGAAGGAATAGCTGATGTTTCTTCGGGTTTGGATTCATCGGCAGGTGTTTTTGCCGATTCAACTTCTTGTTTGGATTCATCGGCGAGGGATGCAACATTTTCATCTTCAGCTTTGGCGCCGTCTTCGGAAACTGCAGCAGATTCTACAACTTCAGATTGGGACTCATTCTCGGAGGATGTAACCGTTTCGGCCTCAGGTTTGAGCGCATCCGCAGGAGCTTCGGCAGATTCAGCATCTGATTTGGGTTCTGCCGTAGAAGCTTCGACAGATTCAACATCAGATTTAGGTTCATCTGAGGGAGATACAACAGCTTTAGCTTCAGGTTTAGAGCCTTCTTCAGGAACTGCAACTGTTTCTGATTGGGACTCACGTTCGTGGGATGTAACCGTTTCGGCCTCAGGTTTGGATGCATCTACAGTGGTTTCTGCAGATTCAACATCCGGTTCGGATGCATCTGCGGGTGCTGCGAAAGCCTGAATTTCCTGTTTGGTCTCTGTTGCTGATAATTCTGATTCTTTTAGCTCGGATGCCTTTTTTAAGAGTGTTCTTTCTCTTTCTATTTCACTCTCAACTGACGGCATTTCCTGAGCGCAATAAACAAATTGCTTTTTGGTGATCTTGCCTTTACCGTACAAATCGGCCAACGCATGTTTGATACGTTCGTTTTCTTCTTTGCTATGTTTATACTTGACCCCAAAAACGATAGGCAGAACAATTGGCAATACAATCAGCCAGATAAAAAATAGAAAATATACCATATAATATGTCCCTTTCGAAAAGACTACCCTGATTACGACTATTTAGGCTCAACACAGGCTTCTCTAATATACAATGACTTAAGAGGAAAAGACCATTCGAAAATACTTAACCATCGGGGCCGCCATCGGGATTGCAGCAGCCTGTTATCGCCTGTACCAAAATATAACAGGCTCAAATTCAGCAAAACATAGCCAGGGAAATGCCCATGAAACCAACGTCTGCGATGCATGCACCCATGAAAATAAGCAGAAAACGGAAGATCTCCCCGATCCCCAAACACAACAGAAATTCGAAGAAATACTGGCTCTCATGACGCAAAAATTCGGAGAGGTGAGCCATCATTTTGAGAATGGCGAGTATTGCATTGAAACGCGGGAGAACGAAGGGGGCAATGCGATCAGCGTGTATATTGGGGATGAGATTACGCTGTGTTTTGCCGATTGGCACAGCCATTTTGAGCTGGATGAGCCCTGGTGTCCGTTTGAGCTGGTCAAAATCGATCTCATTGACCTCGACTTTGATTTGACATTTGACCTTGCGCTCGAAGGTTTGCGGACGAATCAGCTTTGTGCGGCTTGTTCCTACGATGTCCGCGATCCGGACAACGTCTGGCGTGGTTCATCGTTGATGGGAGCGGATGAACTGGATGACGCCCATGTTTATGAGGAATTTGGCGCGAACAAGCTCGTGAAATGTTCGTTTTGGGATGATTCGAAATCGCGGGAATTTGTACACATCGGCGAAATGTATGCACTGGATTCGGATCCGTTTTGGCAGGTGAGGAAGCGCTATCCCGGTTGTTCGCTCAATTATTGCCTGATAAAGAGCTGCGAGGTTCTTCATCAAGGGTTGAAGTCGCACAAAGCGGCTTTGGACTTTGCAATGCACAGGCTGTCGCGCAGTGATGATTGGCTGACATACGAGCTTGCCAAGGCCGAGGGCAAAGCAATCAAGACCGCAGAATGGCTCGATATTCATTATGGCGATATGCCTAACGATGGCGGTCGGATCCCATATGTGTATGCGTTTTTAGAGCCGCCACACGGGAATGTTGTTGCCACAGGCAAAAGACAGGGAAAACATCGTTACAGGGATGTCAATGTCGATGATTTCGCAGCCAT
>JAGACY010000367.1 GCA_017613855.1 Pseudomonadota bacterium | reverse complement strand
TATTGGATTCACTGCAAAATTGTTCAGAATCATATTATTACATTGAGCGCCGGGAGCGGTAATAACGATGTTTTTATATCCTTTTGAGAAGAATTTTAGCAGGTTATCCAGGCTAATCATTCCGCTTGCTTTGCTCATAATATCGGTTCCCAATATTGAACCATACAACTCGCTATCCGATATTATGACAAGGTCGTTTACGGATACATAAGTCGGCTGGATATCGCCGATCACACCGGATAATTTATCATCTTCTATGGATTTGATGCGTACAACACAGTTCGATATGCTTAAAGGTTTGGTCTCTTTTGATTCTTCTAAATTCCCTATGATGGCTGCAGAATTATGTTTCTTGTTGATCGCGTCGTGTTTGAATTTGTCTATTTGTATATAAGTGTCAAGGATGTCTGCTTGTGTGTCTTTGGCAATATCATGAATCAATCCCCCCATATATTCGTCTTCGGAAGCGATCTCCATTTCTTTTATTTTAATGGCAACATGTTCAAGCAAGAGACTATCTTTTGCATCACCAATTAATCCACTCAAACCACCCTTTGTTTTGTTGTACATTTTATCTGCATTCAGGACGAGGTTTTTTATTTCGCCATCCTCTGAAGTGCCGATAAAGCCCGCCATGCCTTTTCCCGATTCGGTGCTTTGCAAAGCTTGTTGGTTAATCATTTGGTTTAGATTGATTGTAATATTGTTGGCTTGGTAGCTATACGCATTTTTAATTAAAGCAAAATGAAGACTGCTGTTGATGTCTGTTGCACTGCCTGTATAGGTGATATTTTCTATTGTCGAATAGCTCAAACTCTTGATGAGAACGCCTGTGCCAAAGCCATAATAATCGAAATCAAAGTGAACGTCTTTGAGTTTTGCGCTATCAATAGAATTAAAAAACGCTTTAGGCAGGGAGCATCGGGTGTCACCTTTTTTAAAGAAGATATGGGCATTTTCTCCTTTTACATCCATTTCTTCCGGAATTTCTAAGGGACGCCAGTCGGCCCATTGGCATGGCGTATCTAGGGGAATATCGGGCGTCGTCGTTTTGCCGGCATCGTCGAGATTGATCTCTCCTTTAAAAATCAGTGTCGAATAATCATAGCGATCATCATCTTCCAGATTTTGATATTCGAGCAAGCCTTTGCCGGAACAAATGGTAAATGTATTCTTCTCAATTTTGCAATGCTGACAGGTATCTTCACAGCCATTGAAGGGGAGGCATCTGGGTAAGTCTTTGCATGCGGGATCGTCACAGTCTGTCTGACCGTTATTATCATTATCGATGATATCGTCACAGATCTCATGAATGACGGGGACATCCTGCTGTACCTCGACACAATTCCCTTTGTCGCATTTCTGGTTGATGTCGCATTCCATGTTCTGTATGTGTCCGTCGATACAGCTTACAATTGTATATTCATCGGAGCATGTTGGCTGAGAATCGGTGCATTCCTGAATTGTGCATACATCGTTTTTACAGCTTCCTTCACATTCGTATAACTTCCATGTGCCGCCGTCACACTGCATCATCGTCTGGTCTGTGGCACAGCGTGTTGTTCCCGAAGTACAATTCTCTGAGGTTGGTTTTGCGCATTCATTGCCATTGGCATTGCACCCGAAAGCGCAGTTTTTGATGTATACACTATCGTTTTCTTTGCATTGAAACAAAGCACCGCCATTGCCGTCCTCTTCAGATTCGCAGGTATATTCACCGTCTTTGCAATTCGGCATTGGCGAGAGCGAGCAAGCGGCAGTTGCGCAACCGACTATTGAGAAAGCGACAGCCACAATCAGACGATTCATAGCAATACTCCTATGCAGTCCAAGTCCGTATTGGACCGGATAAGGATTTATAACATTCTCAAACGGCAGAATCCAGTTTCGTCATGGTAACTTTTGGCGGAGAGGCATGATTGGGTAACGGTTCAGTTGAGATGCCCGGGCGTATCGCAGATAGCCCGGGCGCGCGGCCGTATTGCCGCAGGCAATAGGCGCGCGTACAAAAAAATATTTGACCCTAAAAAAACGTGTCTACGATCAGACTTCAGCGGTTGTTGAACAGCCCAAATTGTGAATGATATGGAGGTATGATTATGAGATTAGACAAACTGACGATAAAATCGAGAGAAGCCATAGAATCGATGCAGCGCATTTGCGCAAATAATCAGAATTCAGAACTGACGAGTCTTCATTTACTGGATGCTCTTTGCATGCAGGGTGGCATTGTTACATCCTTATTTGAGCGAATCGGAGCCAAAGGTGTTCAGACTGCGACCGAAGCTGCCATGCTTAAACTGCCGCGCGTAACGGGGGCAGAGGCAACGATGTCCAAAGAGCTGAATGTGGTTTTGACTGCTTCGCAGGATATTGCCCGGGATATGCGTGATGATTATGTATCGACCGAGCATCTGATACTGGCCATGGTGCGTGAAAACTGCAAGGCACGCGAAGTTCTCGTCTCTCTTGGTGTGAAATATGATGATTTGCTGCATGCACTCGTCGATGTGCGTGGCAATCAGCGCGTGACCAGCGAGAATCCCGAATCGACATTTGAAGCACTAAAACAGTATACCCGGGATTTGACGGAGGATGCCCGCAAAGGCAAGATTGACCCCATCATTGGCCGAAATGAAGAGATTCGTCGAACGCTGCAGGTATTGAGCCGTAAAACGAAGAACAATCCTGTTTTAATCGGTGAACCCGGCGTCGGTAAAACGGCGATTGCCGAAGGGATTGCCCAGCGAATTGCATCGGGCGATGTCCCCGAATCGCTTAAAAATAAGCGCGTTCTGGCGCTCGATTTGGGGCTGCTGGTGGCTGGTGCCAAATACCGTGGTGAATTTGAAGAACGTCTCAAAAGCGTGCTCAAAGACATTACAGATAGCAATGGTGAGATTATATTGTTCATCGATGAGCTGCACACGCTGGTGCATGCAGGTGCTGCCGAAGGTGCCATGGATGCCTCGAACATGCTCAAACCGGCACTGGCCAGAGGTGAGCTGAGGTGCGTGGGTGCGACGACACTCAAGGAATATCGCATTATCGAAAAGGATGCGGCACTGGAACGAAGGTTCCAGCCGGTGATGGTCGATGAACCGAGCGTGCAGGATACCATTACGATTTTGCGAGGCATCAAGGAACGCTACGAGATTCACCACGGAATTCACATTACCGATGCGGCCATTATTGCGGCAGTCAATCTGAGCAAGCGCTATATTGCCGATCGATTTTTGCCCGATAAGGCCATTGACCTCGTGGATGAAGCAGCCGCGGAACTCAAGATGGAAAGCGAGAGTTTGCCAAGACCGATTGATACAATTGAGAGGGAAATTATTGAGTTGGAGATTCAGCGGCAGGCATTGAAAAAAGAGACGGATGATGCCTCGAAGGAACGACTTGCGCAGACGGAGGCCGAAATTGCCGATATGCGTGAGAAATCGGAATCGATGAAATCGCAGTGGAAACACGAGCGCGAACTGCTGCAGAGCATGAAGAATTTGCGAGCTCAGCGCGATGAGCTGCGCGTCGAAGTCGAAAATGTCCAGCGGCAGGGCGACTTTAACCGGGCAGCAGAAATCCGTTATGGTCAAATTCCCGAGATTGAAAAGCAAATCGAAACAATCACCGCCGAGATGAAAGCGTATTCGGAAGGGCATGAATCCTTCCTGAGGGAGGCTGTTCAGGCCGAGGATATTGCGGCAGTCGTGTCGCGCTGGACGGGGATTCCCGTGAAGAAGATGCTGGCAGGCGAACAGGAAAAACTGCTCGAACTCGAAACGAAGCTGCATGAACGCGTCGTCGGTCAGGATGAGGCAGTGCAAAGTGTTTCGGATGCCGTTCGCCGTTCGCGATCGGGCCTGGGGGATCCGCGCCGTCCTATCGGCAGCTTTATTTTCCTTGGGCCGACGGGCGTCGGTAAGACGGAATTGGCCAAATCCCTTGCGGATCTGTTGTTCAATGACGAGCAGTGCATGATTCGTCTGGATATGAGCGAATACATGGAGAAACACAGCGTCAGCCGTTTGGTGGGTGCGCCTCCGGGGTATGTCGGTTATGACGAAGGCGGACAGCTCACCGAGGGCGTGCGCCGCAAACCCTATAGTGTCGTTCTTTTCGATGAAATCGAAAAAGCGCATCCGGATGTGTTCAATATGCTGCTGCAAATTCTCGATGATGGCCGTCTGACCGATTCTAAAGGCAGAACCGTCGATTTCCGCAATACCGTCATCATCATGACGAGCAATGTCGGGAGCGATATTCTGCAGCAGATTGACCGTCCCCTGCAGGAACGCAAAGAGGCTGTGCTTGCAAGGCTGCGTTCGATGTTCAAACCGGAATTCCTCAATCGTGTGGATGAAATCATTACGTTCAATCCGCTGACGAAAGACCAGATCGGTGCCATTTTGAAGATTCAGCTCAAACACCTCGAAGATCGGCTTGCCGAGCGCAAAATGAGCATCCGGTTGACCGACAGTGCCTTTAATGCGCTGGCCGAATCGGGATGTGACATCGCATACGGCGCAAGACCGCTCAAACGGGCAGTTCAGCGTGATTTGGAAAATCCGTTGGCGAAATACCTGCTTTCGACGCCTCTGCAGGAGGGAGCCGTGATTAAGGCAGATTTTGTCGATGGGGAAATGCGGTTTACGAATGCGTAATCTTGAATTAATTCGGAATTCGGAATTCGGAATTCGGAATTATTTGAGCACTCTCTTTGTAGTTTCTAGAGGATAGAGACATATTAGCCTGAGAGGTACATTTGGGTTCTGTAAACTCGATTCCGCATTCCGCATTCCGCATTCCGCATTCCGCATTCCGCATTCCGCATTCCGCATTCCGCATTCCGCATTCCGCATTCCGCATTCCGCATTCAAAATGCGCGGCGTATTGCGCGGAATTTCAGCGCAATAGCCGCGCGCCCGCTGCGTATTTGGCGAAGCCAAAAAGCGCGGGCCAGCACAAAAAAATCGAATGAAAGGAATAGAAGTACGTTAGAATTGAGTTTTGGCACTTGACGCCCGTATGCAATATCGCGTAAAAGACGGCGGAAAATCGGGTGGGGTACTTTGCAATAGCGCAAGTTGTGCCCATGAGACCGAGTTTTTAGGGGGAGATTTCTCAACTTGGGGAATGGTTCCTCAAATTAATTAGGAGTTAGAAAAGAATGTTTCAGATGTCATTAACGAAGCGTGCCCTCATAATTTTGGCTACAATTTCATTGGTAGGCTTTACAGGGTGCAAAGTTAAACAGGATTTTGGTGATCAGAAAACAGATCAGGTTGCTGCTCCGGATGCCGCTCCTGCAGCCCCGGCAGTTGCTGCTGTCGACAATTCGATTCCTTTGCCGCTTCAGGTTGCCGCTCTTCCGACGAAAGGCAATCCCAATGCGAAAGTAACGATCGTCGAGTTCAGCGATTATGAGTGCCCGTTCTGCTCGCGTGTAGAGCCGACAATTGCTCAGCTGCTCAAAGACTATCCGAATGATATTCGCGTAGCTTTCATCAACAATCCGCTTCCTTTCCACAAGAACGCGATGCCCGCAGCCAAAGCCGCCGTTGCCGCTTTCAAACAGGGCAAAGCCTGGGAAATGCACGATGCCCTCTTTGCCAATCAGAAAGCTTTGACGCCTGAATTCTTCAAAGCCAAAGCCGCCGAACTCGGATTGGATGCCGCACGTTTTGAAGCTGACATGAATTCGCCCGAAACGCAGCAGTTCATTGAAAAAGGTATGACCGATGGCAAACCCCATGGTGTGAGCGGAACACCTTCGTTCCTGATCAATGGCCGTCTTCTCGTTGGTGCCCAGCCCGTGGATGCCTTCAAGAAAGTCATTGACGAAGAAATCGCCCGTGCCAACAAAGTTGCCCAGGAAAAGAACCTCAGCGGCGATGCTCTCTACAAAGAACTGTTCAACACAGCACCGAAACCTCCTGCGGATGATGAAGATGAAGGACCCCAGGGCCGTGTACTCGTTGACCTGACGAGCGCTCCAATGCTCGGTGATGCCGCTGCTCCTGTTACGCTGGTTGAATTCACCGATTTCGAATGCCCGTTCTGCAGCCGTGGCAACACGACCGTCCATGAACTGATGGACAAGAACCCCGGCAAAGTTCGCCTGGCTTTCCGTCACTATCCTCTTCCTTTCCACAAGCATGCCAAACTGGCTCACCAGGCCGCCGAAGCTGCCAAGATCCAGGGCAAATTCTGGGAATACTATGACAAACTGTTTGCCAACCAGAAGGCTATGGAAGAAGAAAACCTGATTCAGTATGCTACCGAACTCGGCCTGGATGTTGAGAAATTCAAAGCCGATATGGTCAGCCCCGCCGTCGTCAAGATCGTCGAAGATGACATTGCTGCCGGTTCGAAAGCTGGTGTCCGTGGTACACCTCACTTCTTCCTCAATGGTACGCTCCTGAGCGGTGCCCAGCCTCTGCCCGCCTTCCAGAGCGCTCTCGACAATGAGCTCAAAGCCGCTGAGCCTTACATTCAGAAAGGCCTCTCCGGAACAGCCATTTATGAACAGATCGTCAAGGACAATCCTGCACCAGCAGCCGCTCCTAAACCCGAGCCCGCACCTGCCAAGCCCATCGTTCTCGACATTACGGGTGCCCCCTTCAAAGGCGCCGCTGAAGCTCCTGTCACCATCATTCAGTTCAGCGAGTTCCAGTGCCCGTTCTGCAGCAGAGTCGAACCCACCATCAAGGCCCTCATGGAAGATCCTGCATATGCTGGCAAAATCAAGGTCGTGTTCAAACAGTTCCCGCTTCCTTTCCACAACAATGCTCAGAAAGCCGCAGAAGCTGCTCTCTTTGCACATGCCAATGGCAAATTCTGGGAACTTCATGAAAAAATGTTCGCCAATCAGCAGGCACTCGCCATTGAAAACCTGATGGCTTATGCCAAGGAAGTTGGCCTCGATGACGCCGCCCTCAAAGCCGCTCTCGACAGCGATCAGTACAAAGCCGCCGTCGAAGCCGACGTCAAAGCCGGTCAGGGTGCTGGCATCTCCGGTACGCCTTCGTTCGTCATCAATGGCAAGCTCCTCGTTGGTGCTCAGCCCATCGATGCCTTCAAGAAAGCTATCGACGAAGCACTCGCTGCTAAGTAATTTGGGTTTTGATAACGTGCACATGCTATTCGGCTGACGCCGAATACGCGTTGTGCGCCGCATCTTTTCGGCCTTCGGCCGAATGCGATGCTTTTAGCCCGTCTATGGCTTGACGCCATACGACGGGCTTTTTTTGTCTTCAGGTGTTTATATTCATACCTAAATGTATTATGATTGTTAAGGTTTGTAGTGCTTTCAGACGTATCCATGATGAGGTTAGCTATGTCACAAAAGAAATTCTATTTCGCTGCGATCGTTGGGTTACTGGCTTTTTATGGTTGCAGTGATGATTCCACGATCAATAATGTTCCTAAAGGCTGCACAAGCAATTCCCAATGTGCTTCGGGGATTTGTCTCGAAGACGGACAGTGTGTCATCCTGGTCAATGAAGGATCAGATTGTGATGACGTGAATCGCTGTAAAGATGGGCTTGAGTGTAAATCTGGCACGTGTCAGTCCACATCGGCAGAACCGGATCCTGAGTGTTCAGAGGATTCGGAATGTAACGATGGCAAAGTATGTCATGAGGGGACTTGCCAGGAACCTGCTGGGCCAGCATCTGAATGCTCAGAGGATGCGGAATGTAACGAAGGTGAGATTTGCAAAGAGGGATCATGTCAGGAACCCGAAATTTTGGGCGAATGCAATGAGGACTCTCATTGTGATGAAAATAAGACTTGCATGAACCATATCTGCGTTGCCAAGGAAGGCGAATGTCATGAAGATACAGACTGCGTCGGCGATGCAGACAATCCCATTTGTATGCCGGACGGCAATTGTGGACATTTTGTTCTGGTCGGCGAAATGTGCGGTGTTCAGGCTTATTGTGGGGATGGTTATGAATGCATGGGCGTATGCTATGAGAAACTTCATGAAGGGGATGCTTGTGATCCCGAAGATACGCTGCATGTGTGTGATATCGAGAGCGGTGCGAACTGTTACGATGGTCAATGCCGCGTCCCGGTATTTGACATTGCAATTGGGAATGAATGTCATGATGTGTACATGGAATGCGCTAAAGGCCTGACCTGCCTCGCAAACAAGTGCGTTCAGCTTCAAGGTGAAAACCAAAGCTGTGATGAATCCAATCACATGGTTTGCGGTTCGGGCATGGAATGCATCAAGTCGGTTTGTACGCCAGTCGGCAAAGAATGCAAGAAGACGAGCGAATGTACTGAGAATGACTCGTTCTGCTGTACGAGCGATTCATGTGGTGCCAAGGGACGTTGTATTCCCTACGATGACACGGTTACTCATGATGATACCTGTATGTTCAAGACCAAACCCGGTATTTTTGAGGCACAGGTGCAATGCCGCTGGCAGCCGCCTGCCAAATCTTATCCTGATTCCAAGATGGTCGAAATGCCGCCATTGGTTGGTCACTTCGGGAACAGTAAAAAAATCAAGACGACGATCGCTGTATTTTCCTTTAAAACGCGTGGCAGAGAAGAAGCTTCCGGAAATAGCAAGCCTATTACCGAAGAACAGGCTGAGACCGTCATTCGTTTTATCAATCCGGAAAACTGCGAGACGCTTGAGTCTATTCGCGTGAACCTGTCCCACTGGTGGAATAACTATCCGGCAGCAGCAGATCTCAATGGCAATGGTTACCTCGATTTTGTTGTAGCTACGAGAGATCACTACGCCAGAGCCTACACCTGGAATGAGAAGAATAAGAAGCACGAAGTCCTTTGGACAGCAAAGGTCGATTCGAACGGGCCGATCATGATTTATGATCTCGACGGCGACGGTAACGCTGAGGTGATTGGCGGTACTTCTGTCATCAACGGCCAGACGGGTGCAACGATCTTCGCAGGCAGCAACGGTGGTAGTACGACCTATGCCATCGGCAATCTCGACCGCGATCCAAAGGGCATTGCTACACAGCTTCGCGCCAATGGCCTTTGGAAATGGAATACGACCGATAAAAAATGGGTGCGGTATCTGACGTTTAATGACACCAAGAGCATGGC
>JAGACY010000366.1 GCA_017613855.1 Pseudomonadota bacterium | reverse complement strand
CGGGAAAGAATCCAGAAAATAATTATTCCCTTAATGGCAATCATTATGAGTTGATTTCGCCTGCATCGAATAACCCCATGTCCGTTCGGTTTCATAGATTTGATTTCAATTTTGATACCGATAGTAATTTATTGTCAAAAATAACCGGTTCGACGCTGATCGGCCTGACATGCGGCAAAGCTGGTTGTGATCGCCTGGTTTTGACGAGTTCTCCTATCACTATTAAAGCTCCTGCGGGCATGACGCAGGATAGCACACTACCTTCCAACGCAAACTGGAATGGGGCAAGAAATGGTATGGATGGAAAGTATTTTGTGATGGATACGGGGGGAGAAGATAGTTATGAACAGAATTGGCGCTATAATGATTGTATGCGTAAGTATTATTCGAATTCGGCATGGCATATCTATTCAGATTATAATAATTACAGCGCCTATAAATGTCCGGATCAAGAATCACCTCGCGGCGGATGTGCTTCGTACTATTGCTGCAGTGGGGGCTGTTCGTATGGGGTGTCTTTTGGCAGACTCGGAAAACCAGGGCTCCACTCTGTGAATGGTGGTGATGGAGCGACTTTGAAAACCGATGTCGACACAGATTCAGGATGTGGTAAGAATAATAAAGTTGACATCAACAAGCCGCGCGGTAAAACAGGTAAAAATGGTAAAGGTGGTGTCGGCGGTAAAAATTCGAATCTGTATATTGAGGCTTTTGTCAATTCAAATGCCGATTTGTATATGGCTACCTATAGCAAAATATTTAATGCAAGTGGTGAAATGACCGGCTCAACCAGAGACAGTCTCGAAGCTGCAAACGGTAAATATGGTATTAGCGGTGGTGGTGGTGGCGGCGGTGTCGTCTATCAGTGTTTCGATAATGAAAGATATAACAACTTGAAGGAATACTGGGCACATGCCGGTTGTGGTGGTTCCGGTGGATGTGGTGGTTACGGTGGCAAAGCAGGCGGAACCGGTGGATCTGCCATCGGTTTGGTACTGACGCCGCCCAAAGCAAAAGTGACAGTCGTGATTGACGACGATACGGTCGAAGAAAGAGATATGGATGGCTATTTCTATATAGATTCGGCGGTTAATGTAGATGGAAAAATGGGCGGAATAGGTACCAATGGCCAGAATGGTCAGAAAGGTGGTTACGGCGGCGTGTCTGTCGGTTGGGCTACCGAAAACACCATCGGAGATGATACGCACTGTATTAAGGGAACGGCTGGTGGTGCCGGTGGTTCTGGTGGCGGTGGCGGCGGCGGTGCCGGTGGACTTGCGGGATATGCTTACGGCTATGTCTTTATTTGCAATCGCTCTGTCGAGGGCTCGTTTGATTCCACCGATCACCTCGAAAATTGTGGATTTGCGCCAAAAGACGATCTCGTGAGTTCAATTGGAAAGGTCACTGCAAAATCAGAAAAAGATTACATCGATGGAGAAGATGGTACGGCAGGAGCATGGAACGATGAGATGAATGATGGAATGGCAGAGTTGAATGCAGAGAATGCTGATGCCAAAAAAGAGTCGGATGCTGGTAGTGGTGGCCTTGCAGGAATGAGCCTGCGCTCTGGCGACAATAACAATGCGCTGCCAAAATTCTTTATCAAAACAAGTAAATTCTGATGATTTTTTGTTGGAGACGTGCGGTTCGCACGTCTCTCCGAGCCTATGCACCAAAGGTGCATACGGCTCGCCAGCGCGGCTATCCCTGCGGGATACGCCGCGCTTTTTTATGATTGTTAATCAATCTGTTCGTCATAAATTTGTATGGCAGTTTTTACAAGCGACTGGGTGATATGTATACATTCGGGAACGATGTTGTCCCATGAATCATGACGTGTATGGTAATAGTTCGTCGGAGAATGCTGAACTGCACAGATCGCGGCGGCTTTGATGTTATAGCGAGAGAATGCTTCGGCATCTGTGGCCCCAGGATAGAAATCGGTATAGGGCAGATGAAGATTGCACGATTTAGCTGCTTTTTCGAGTAGCGCGCAAACATCGGGGCTATTTTGTTGAGTAAAATTGATACCACGATGATAAATGGCCAGCTCTTTCGGATCGTGTATCGTATCGATCGCAACAACCATTGTATTGCTTTTGGCCAATTCCGTTTGATGTCGTTTGGCGTATGCAATTGCCCCCCGCAGTCCGCTTTCTTCACCATCCGTAATCAGACAGCAGACATCGGTATAATCCAGGCGTTCGTCAGTTTGTGCCATTTCTTTGAGGATATTCATACCAATGTAACAACCGGTAAGATTGTCGTTCGCGCCATCGACGATGATTTTCCAGTTTATAAAGAAAAGCCATGGAATGAAAACAATAAAGCAAAAGGCTTCGATAATACAAAATACTAGTGAAGTCGTTGCAGTTACAGCGCATGAGGTATGTATAATATCAATGATAAAACACGATATCATGCCAAGAATGGTTAGAATGATGAGTGTGTATATCTGCCAGGCTTTTAACTTTAGAAAGAAAGTCATTTCGTATGCGGCATCTGCATGACCTGAAATAATGATGCGCTGTCTGGATTCTATTTTGGCTTTTCGTTCGGCAAAAATATTGATCGCATTGTATTTTGGAAAGATAAAATCGATGGTTTGCCGATAGAGCACAAATTCGAAGAACCATAGTATGAATGAAACAGCCAGTATGATTGGGCTAATGATGGCGAGTATAAGGGAAGAAAACAGGCAGGACAGTTCAAAACAAATGATACCGATTAAGCCGCCAAGTGCCAGTAATAAAATACTTCCGACAAATGGATGGCGATGCAGCGTGAATGGTTCTGAATGAACTTCGTCTGCCCATGGTTTCATTTGGTCGGCCATGAATCCCATACACGCACGAACACATTCGGATCCAGCGGTTCGGTTTTT
>JAGACY010000365.1 GCA_017613855.1 Pseudomonadota bacterium | reverse complement strand
TAGGAGTTTGTAGAACCAAAGAATCCACCGAACCATTTTCTGCCTTTAAACCTGTCGGCATTGAAAAATTCTGAAAAATTGCTCGCTCTTTTGTAACTGCAATCTGTTTTGATGGTACTTTGGTTTCCTTTTTTACAATCATAAAAATCGTGATTGCCTGGCGCAAGAATATAGGGCAGATCTGGATTCTTATCATCCAGATATTTTTTGTAGGTGTTATCTACTAATCTCCAGGCGGATTTATCATTGGTATCGGTAATGTCTCCCAGATGGATCACGGCTTTGATATTGAATTCAGGATTTGTCTTGCGATTATCGATCCATTCCAACTGATCGGCGAAGATATCGGTGTTTGGAAGATCATCTACTTTCGATGGGGATTTTACACCGGCATCGTTGACGAAGCGCGTATATTCCTGGGGATCCGGCAACAAAAAGACAGAGAATGAGGCGCAATCTGAACCACAAACTTTAACGCATTTGCCGCCGCTCAGTTTTTCTCCCTTTTTGCAAGTTGCAGTTTGCTGCCACTGTAAACAGCCGTCGGCAGTCTTTTGGCAGGTTTTAAGGCTGGTCCAGGTAGATTCTGTTGCTCCTTCCTTGTTGCAGTTGGATGTGCATTTGTTGACGCATGTGGCTGCTTCGCAGGACTGATTGGATGCACAGGGAGCCGGGGCATCCCAGATGGTGCAGCCATCGTTGCTGGGATCGATACAGGTTGCAACACCGTTGCCATTGCACTTCTTTTCGCCTTTGGTGCACGCAGGGGTACAAGTTTTGATGCAGTCGCCTTTTTCTGAGCTGCATGTGAGATTATCGCATTCCTTGATAACCGACCACTCGGCACAGCCATTTGCGTTCGGTTTGCATTCTTCCAGCTCGTTGTCTTCGTTGCAGCGTTTGGATTTGCCTTGTTCACAAGTTTCGGTGCATCCTGCGATACAATCGAGCTGTTCTTCATCGCAGTGCGTCCCCGCATCACATATTTTGTCCGTTCCCCATTCTATGCAGCCGCTCTCCTGCTGTGTGCAGATCTCGACGCCATTTTCTCCGCATCGTTTGGTATTTTCTGTACATGGTTCCGCACATACGATTGGGGGATCCGTTTCTTCTTCTGCTATACATTCGAATTTATCCGGGGCACAAATCGTATCGCCTTCACACAGGGTCTCAATTTCCCAGCCAAAGCACTTATCATCGACCTTTTGGCACATTTCAATACCATGGAAGCCACATCTTCTGTCTCCCTCCTTGCAGGATTCTTCGCACTCTTGCGTCACTTCGTCGTCTTCACATGTGAAAGAATCTTCATTGCAGTGTGTTCCTGTTTCGCATTTTGAGTCGAGTTTCCAGTTCGTGCAGCCATCCTCAAGCTTTGCACAAACCTCGACCCCATCATTGCTGCATCGTTTGCTGTCTATTGTGCAGGCATCGGTGCATTCTGCGTCACAGGCACCTGTGCATTCTTCATCTGGTGAATTGCTGCCGGCATTGGACTCGCAGCCGCATGCAATGAGAACCGCAGCAAGCAACGACGCTTTGATTAAAGAGTGATAGTTCTGCATAAAACCTCCCGGGCCAGAAAAGAAAATGGGCATTCCCATGTTATAGAAGTGAGACAAATATACACATGAAACAATATTTTACACGGTGACAAAAAAGATAGTTCTAATGACCGGCACGACTATCGATTGCGTCATGGCATAAAATTACTGCATATATAATAACACTCGTTCGAATGTAATACAATGTCTAAATGGCTTTTGGATATGTGTGCCCGCGAACCTTGCATTTCTATTTTTCTGACGGTTCACAGCAGCCAGTTCAGAGCTAATTTGTATTGGGAATTTCATGATACAAATAACCCGGTACACTAAAGTGACCGGGTTATGTCAGATGCCGCAATGCGGAGGTATTCAATGTATTGAAAATAGATTATTCCGTATATTTATATTCAACAGGTGTTACGAAATCCAGGCCGGTAACTGTGAAGGAATGGAAGTTTGTCGAGGCATGGGTTCCGTCTGCTGTAATCTTGTAATCTGGTTTAATCGTGAAATCAGAAGGATATTTATCTGTACAGTACATCTTCTTTTCTTCTTTATAGAATCTGCTTTTACCCAGGGTGGAGTGCGTCTTGGCGGTGATGGTTACCTTTTCGGGATTGAAGTGAAGGACGCGTAAAAATCCAATGCCGGATCCGCCATTGTTGTGTGAATGGCCGCATCTTGTTTCACTGTTATGCATTTTTTTGTATCCATTTTCGCTTTGGTAATCGACGGCGAGTTCACCAAAGACGTTTCCTGCTTTGCCTTTGTTGAGTCTGAAGAAGGTTCCGCTGTGGTGTCCATTGATGACCAGAATAATATTATTATGACGGGATGTGAGCTGCTTGTACATTTCTTTGCCGTTCAGGGCATTGCCGTCCAGGGCTGTTACTGTATCTGCACTAACTGCAGAATAGCCGCTCGTATAGTAGCCGCTTTCATTCGGATTGGGATTGTTCTGGCAGCTGTTTGGATTGATGTAGGCATGTGACTCAATAATGACTTTATAACCAGGTTTGCCGGCAGCTTTTCTTTCTGCTTCTTTGTCTTTTATGAGTTTGTTTGCCCAGTCGATAGCTTCCTGACGAGGCGCAAATTCCAGTGCAATGACCAGGAAGTCTATGCCGCCTGCCGTAAATGTGATGTATGAGTTGGTCGTTTTATAATAACCACCAAACCATTTTCTGCCTGAAAATCTGTCGGCATTGAAATTGCCGGACTTGCTGATCTTGCATTTTCTGGCGTACTTGCAATCGTCAACTTTACTGTCATTTGAATCACATTGTAAAAAGTCGTGATTGCCCGGTGCAAGAATATAGGGCAGATCCTTATTTTCCTTGGTGTCAAAGTATTTGGCGTAAGCTTTGTCGACGAGCTTCCAGGCACTGGGGTCATTGGTATCGGTAACATCACCCAGATGAATGACCGCCTTGATATTGTAATCGGGATTGGTCTTTCGTTCGGCGATCCATGACAGCTGATCCGCGAAAACATTGGGGTTGGGATTATCATCGGTCCCTGATTTCTTGGTGCCGTCATCGTTCACTTTGCGCGTATATTCCTGAGGATCCGGCAATAAAACGATGGAAAATGAACTGCAGTCTGATCCACAGACTTTGACGCAGGTGGTGCCATTCAGCTTTTCACCTTTATTGCACGTTGTGGTTTGTTCCCACTGTAAACATCCTTCGGGCGTTTTTTTGCAAGTTCTGAGACTGGTCAAGGTCGATTCTGTCGCTCCCTCTGTAGTGCAGTTAGATGTGCATTTATTGATGCATTGTCCTGCTTCGCAGGATTGATTGGCTGCACATGGGACCGGGGCATTCCAAATCGTACAGCCATCATTGGCTGGATCGATACAGGTTGCGATCCCGTTGCCGTCGCACTTCTTTTCGTCTTTGGTACATGCCGGAGTGCAATTCTGGATGCAGTCTGCTTTTTCAGAATCGCATGAGAGATCGCCGCATTCCTTGAGAACCGTCCACTCTGCACATCCGCTTGCATTGGGTTTGCATTCTTCCAATTCGTTCTCATCGCTGCAGCGTATGGTTTTGCCATCTTCACAAGTCTCGGTACATCCCTCTACGCAATCGAGCTGTTCTGCATCGCAGTGTGTACCTTCTTCGCACGTCTTTTCGATTGACCAGTTCAGACATTCATTATCTTGTTTTGTGCAGATTTCGACACCATTTTCACCGCACTGTTTTGCATTTTCCGTGCATGGTGTCGGGCATTCAATTTGGGGATCACTTTCTCCATCTTCTATGCATTCGAGGTTGTCTGAGTCGCAATGTGTATCGCCTTCACATGGTGTTTCTAGCTGCCAGTCGAAGCAGTTATCATCGACTTTTTTGCAGATTTCGATACCGTCAGTGCTGCATCGTTTGCTGTCTTCCTCGCAGGAGACCGGACATTCCGATGGCTCGCTCGCGTCTTCTTCGCAATTGAGTGAGTTTTCATCGCAGTGCGTTCCTGTTTCGCATTTTGAGTCAAGTTTCCAGTTCGTGCAGCCATCATCGAGTTTTGCACAAACCTCGACTCCTGTGTCACTGCAGCGTTTGCTGTCTATTGTGCAAGCGTCGGTGCATTCTTCCGAGGCTGGAGTGTGTGTGGCGTCTGATTCACAGCCACAGGTAATGAGTATCGCTGCGATGAATGAAGACTTGAGTATTACATGAAACCTAGACATAAAACTCCCCGTGATAGAAAAGAGAAAGAAGGACGGCGTATTAACGTATTATCATTTTACCAGCTCGCAGGATGATATATCTGTTGCATAATCATCGCAGACATAGATGGCTTTCCAATTGTATAAATCTTTGCGTGTACTGCTATTTCTCAGCATGTATCCCCATTCGGTAGAGGATTCTATTTTGGGAGTAGCACTGGTGAGCTTGTCGCGACTCAGGTAGAGCGTGACATCTTTATTAGCCATCTTCCAGTCTTTGCTCCAGTCGAGCTGCCGCACATCCTTGGTAATGGCAAAAAATGAATAGGTCTTGTATTCAAAATCTCCAGGAGCTGTTAGATACAGATGTTTAAGATTTTTTAAATCATCCGCAAAATAAGTGGCAAATTGATTTGCATGCGGGAGAGCAAGCGTTTCTATTGTTTCGTCTTGATCCAAAGAATATGTGTCGAAAGATTTGATATTTTTGAGCGTGACTGTTTGTAACTGATTACATTTTTGAATGCTATACACCTTCAAATGGGTGAGATGATTAAACTTATTTAAATCATCCAATGTACCAATTAAAGAAGTATCGAGATCGCTATATTTTTTGCCGATAGTGTTTTTCAGAACTGTGACAGCATCTGCTTCATTTGGTGAGAGGCATCCGTCATGATTTGTATCCCAGCCGGAATGCTTGAGAACATATTCTTCCATGATGGAATCGATAAATATCATGCAACCATCCTGATACGATGGTTCACATGTGCCAGTCTTCTCATCATAATAAGTGCCCGGAGGGCAGGGAATTGTACATTGCGACGGACAAATATCGGCGGTCTCTGGTCTGTCCGGACTGCATGGTACCGCTTCGTAGGATGTACCTGTTGAATTGCAGAATACCACCCCGCCATTTTCGCAGCCTTGATATTGGGGGGTACAGCAGAAACCGGCATTGGGTTCACACACAATTTCGAGGCATTGTGTACCATCATCATAAGTGCCCGGTGGACAGGGAATTGTGCATTGAGATGGACAAATATCAGCAGTTTCGGGTCTGGCTGGCCCGCATGGTACGCCTTCGTATGATGTGCCCAATGCGTTGCAGATGACAGCTCCGCCATTTTCGCAGCCTTGATATTGGGGGGTACAGCAAAAACCGGTGTTTGGTTCACAAATAATTTTTACGCATTCTGTACCATCGAGAATATAACCGGGTTCGCATTTGTCCGGCTTCGGCGGTTCATCCGGTCCCACGGGGTCATCCGGCTTCGGCGGTTCATCTGGTCCAACAGGTTCATCCGGTCCTACGGGCTCATCTGGTCCAACAGGTTCATCTGGTCCCACGGGGTCGTCTGGCTTTGGTGGTTCATCCGGTCCTACGGGCTCATCCGGCTTCGGCGGTTCATCCGGTCCCACGGGGTCGTCTGGCCTTGGCGGTTCATCCGGTCCTACGGGCTCATCCGGCTTCGGCGGTTCATCCGGTCCCACGGGGTCATCGGGAACAACAGGAATATCCGGCTTTGATGGCGTATCCGGCGTGGAAGGTGTGATTTCCGGATTTTCGGATGAAACTATGTGTGAATTGGTTGCGATGATCTGGTGTTCATCACATGCATACAGATTGATGAGACAAAGTGCTGATATACAAATAATGATATATTGATAATATGGGGTGTGAAACATATTGCTTTCGTTGGTGATGGTATGGTGTCGTTCATTAAGATTATAAAGAGTACACGCGTTGCTGTGAAACCACTAAAGTATACAGCTAATGCCATATTAGGTGTTCTTTTCCGTTGTGTCTATAGTGTATGTGATGCATTCTATAAAATGTCGCCAGTACCATGAGGGGAATATGTTCAAACAAATAACCCGGTACACAAAAGTGACCGGGTTATGTCAGATGCCTCAATGAGGAGGTGTTCAATATATCAAAATAGATTATTCCGTATATTTATATTCAACAGGTGTCACGAAATCCAGGCCGGTAACTGTGAAGGAATGGAAGTTTGTCGATGCATGGGTTCCGTCTGCCATGATGTTGTAATCGGGTTTGCTGGAATAATTCTCAGGATAATAATCTTTTTGTTCGCCCTCACTGTCTTTCTTATTATTGTAATTTCCTTTGCTGTCTTTGCTGCAGAATGCAATCTTGGTTTCGTTTTTGAATCTGGCTTTGCCAAGTGTGGAATGTGTTTTGGCCGTAATCGTTACATTGTCAGGATTAAAGTGCAGTACCCTTAAGAATCCCATTCCGGCGCCGCCATTGTAGTGTGAGTGCGTGCATTCTGAGTCTTTACCATGCAATTTCAGGTAGCCATTTTCGCTTTGGTAATCGACGACGAGTTCACCAAAGACGTTTCCTGCTTTACCCTTGTTGAGTCTGAAGAAAGACCCGCTGTGGTGCCCATTGACGACCAGAATAATATTATTATGACGCGAGGTGAGCTGTTCATACATTTCTTTGCCGCTGAGCGCGTTATCTCCCAATGCCTTTACGACGTCTGCGCTAATTGTGGAATAGCCGTTTTGGTAATATCCATTCGCATCGGGATTGGGTGTTTTTTTAGATGCCCCCGGACTGATGTAGGCATGTGACTCAATGATGACTTTATAGCCGGGTTTGCCGGCAGCTTTTCTTTCGGCCTCTTTATCTTTGATGAGTTTGTTGGCCCAGTTGATCGCTTCTTTACGCGGGGCATATTCGAGCGCAATGACTAAGAAATCAATACCGCCGGCATTAAATGTAATGTAGGAGTTCGTCGTTTTATAAAATTCACCGAACCATTTTCTGCCTTTAAATCTGTCGGCATTGAAATTACCGCCATCCGTTTTGGCAAAATTACTTTTTCTGGCATACGTGCAAGTACTGACAGAAACATCGTTACTTTCGCATTGCTTAAAGTCGTGGTTGCCTGGCCCGACGATATAGGGCAAATCCTTGTTGGCATCGGTATCCAAATACTTCTTATAGGCTTTGTTGGCGAGTTTCCATGCACTTTTGTCATTTGTATCGGTCACGTCTCCCAGATGAATGACCGCCTTAATATTCTTTTCCTGTCTTTTATCGGATATCCATAACAGCTGATCGGCAAAAACATTGGGATTGGGATAACCATCGATTGTTTTTTTGGTACCATCTGCATTGACCTTGCGTGTGTAATACTGAGTATCCGGCAACAAAACGATAGAGAATGTGTCACAATTCGTACCGCAAACCTTAACGCATTTGCCATCGGTGATCTTTTCACCTTTCTTGCAGGCTAGCGTATTTTCCCATTTTAAGCAGCCTTCTGCAGTTTTTTTGCAGGTTCTGAGCGTGGTCCATGTAGATTCTGTTGCGCCTTCGTTGGTACAGTCTGATGTACATTTATCGATGCATTTGGCACCATCGCAAGACTGGTTGTCCTTACATGCAGCAGGAGTATCCCAGACTGTACATCCGTCGTTGTTTGGATCGATACAAGTTGCGACACCATTGTCTACGCATTTCTTTTCATC
>JAGACY010000364.1 GCA_017613855.1 Pseudomonadota bacterium | reverse complement strand
CCTTTTGCCGCCCGCTATGCAGATCCGCACGAACAGTGTGCCTCTGCATACGCGGGCGGTTTGTTTTGGTGCGCGCAGGGGATGTATGTTCCCCCCGCGCATAAACCATGTAGAGACGTGTCGTGACACGTCTCCTGACCCGATAATCACGCGCCCCAATGGTTCATCCAATGTGGTCGCCCCACAGCGAGCCATATCCTCGGGAACAAAAATAATATATATTAATAATTCGAAGGAAGTCCCAATCTCGATTTATTCATCATTGACCAGTCTGAACCTTCTGTGACCATTTTTTTCCAGTTTGATTTGGATAATGCGGATTTTAAAAACATAAGATAGTAGAGATTGGTACTGTAAATGTTATGTACGTCCCACTTTTCAAGAGACTGATCAAATGAAGTTGCGTTTTCAAACATATAATTTGCGGACTTAACGTTAGACATTTTCCAGTTATTGAGCGGTCGATTAAATGATTTCGCATTCTTAAACATGCTGTACATGGCTTCTACTTTGGAAGTATCCCAGTTGTTGAGCGGCTGATTAAATGATTCTGCCCCCGCAAACATGTATCCCATTGCTTTGACTTTGGATGTATTCCAATTGCTAAGGGGTTGGTTAAAAGATTTCGCATTCTCAAACATGCAGCTCATCTCTCTTACATTAGACGTGTTCCAGTTGTTGAGCGGCTGATTAAATGATTCTGCCCCATAAAACATGCAGAACATCTCTTCTACATTAGACGTGTCCCAGTCGTTGAGTGGCTGATCGAATGATTTCGCATACATAAACATGCAATCCATGTCTTCTACATTGGAAGTGTCCCAGTTGTTGAGCGGCTGATTAAATGATTCTGCCCCATCAAACATGTGGCTCATGTCTTTTACATTAGACATGTCCCAGTCGTTGAGTGGCTGATTGAATGATTTCGCATTCATAAACATGCCGCCCATGCTTTCTACTTTGGAAGTGTCCCAGTTGTTGAGCGGCTGGTTATATGATTCTGCCCCATCAAACATGTTGTATATGTATGCTACATTAGACATGTCCCAGTCGTTGAGTGGCTGATTGAATGATTTCGCATCGGAAAACATGTAACGCATGTCTTTTACATGAGATGTGTCCCAATCGTCAATGGATTGATTAAACGCGCTCGCCCCATCAAACATGGATTGCATGGATTCTACTTTGGAAGTATCCCAGCGGTCAATCGGTTGATTAAAATTAAGTGCTTGATAAAACATATGCTCCATATTAGTATGATTGGCGTCTGGAATATCATTGTTACCAATCATATTTAATCTATCGGCGTATGCAAAAGCATGAGAGTCCAGTCTGACAGGCCCGAAGCTGAGAACAGATGTTAGATAAACTTTATTATTACATTTTTTTGTGAATGGGTCATAATCACAACCACATGCATTGATCGTTTTAGAAACAATGCATTTCCATTCATCAACTTCTCCCGAAACGGAAACAATATACTCTCCCGCTTTTTCGTAGGTATGAGAAGGCATACTTTTAAATAGGCAATTATTCAAATTTTTATAGGGCATGCTGCCATCTCCCCAGTCAATTGTATAATTGCATTGACGAGTCCAACTATCTTCTCTATGTTCGTTGTTCCCAAAAAAGTATATTGTACTATTTGGTTCTGTCACGACCCATACTGTTTGGAAGGTCTTGGGTGCACACCTGCCATCATCTCTGCAAAAATATTCATCGCTGATACACTGGCTGTCGGATGTACATTTGGTCGAACATTTATAGCCGATAAAACTATCACAAAAATCGCTGCAGCTGTTGCGAAGCGATTTGTCACGGCAGTCTTTACCTCTATCCGGTGCAGTTTCTTCAGAGTCCTTCATGTGGTTGAAATTATAATCATTATAATAAGGATCCTCCCAGCATGTTATATGCTTGGGATCTGAGATATATCCTGGGTCACATAGACACCAAAAAGTGCTATCTGTTGGGGCTGTACATGTTCCATGGTCACCACAGGTTTTATTGTAGCATGGGTGAGATGTGTCTGGTACACAATTTAATGCATTTTCTGGATCGAGCTTATAGGTGTACTCACAATCGCAAACCGGCGTGCCAGTTTCCCCATAGCAGACACCATGATTGCCGCATGTTATGCCCTCGCAAATGCTAATACAGCGAGTTTGATCCTTAGGATCTGTGGCAAACCCTGCTTTACACTCGCAAACTGCAGCGCCTTCGTTATTTTTACATGTGCCATGATCGTCGCAGCTCACGTTTTCGCAGGGATCTGGTACATCTTCTATACAAGTGTCTTCGCCTTTATAGCCTACCTCGCAAATGCATTCATTATCCCCGACGACTTTGTGCTCACCTTCGCAAAGTACGCAGCTTCCTGCCGTGCCATAGTAGTTGGCTGCATTGTCGCAGACACAACCATTGTCGCTTTCTATTTCATGATCGCCGCATTTCGCGGGTGATGTTTTTTTCTGGCATCCGCCGTTACCGTCGTCTTCAAACTCATCATCGCAAACGCAGTTGTTATCTTTAACAACTTTGTTTTCGCCTTCGCAAAGTGTACAGCTTCCAGCTTCGCCATAATAGCCTTTGTCGCCATCGCAGATACAGCCATCGTCGCCGGCTTTCTCGTTTTCGCCGCATTTTGAAGCTGCTTCTTTGCATGCGCCGTTGCCGTCGTCTTCGTAACCATCGTCACAAACGCAGGCATTCTCCTTGACGACTTTGTTTTCGCCCTCGCAGAGCGCGCAGCTTCCTGCATCGCCATAATAGCCTTTGTCGCCATCGCAGATACAGCCATCGCCATCGGCTTTCTCGTTTTCGCCGCATTTTACGGCGTCTATTTCTTTGCATCCACCGTTGCCGTCATCTTCGTAGCCGGTGTCACAAACGCATGTGCCATTGCTTTCGACCTGGTGCTCACCGCACGTCAATGGTGTGGTTTTTTCTTTGCATCCGCCGTTGCCGTCGTCTTCGAAACCATCATCACAAACGCAGTTGTTATCTTTTACGACTTTGTGTTCGCCTTCGCAGAGCGCGCAGCTTCCTGGGGTGCCGTAGTAATTTGCAGTGCTATCGCAGACACACGCGCCATTGCTGTTTATTTCGTGTTCTCCGCATTCATTTTTGTTGGAACTACTGTCATCGCTGCATCCGGCAGCCAACAGGACGGCACCGAAAATGGCGGCATAAATGTACTTTTTATGCGAGGATATACCTTTGCATACTACTTCACCGTTATACATGTAGTTGCTAGCCAGGTCGTTTCTCATTCATTTCTCCTTTGTTGTGCGTTTGCTGCGAATTATAGGAACATGGTTCCCCAAAACGGCTTTAATATTTTTTTAATCAATTGGAATAACAATGGCTCGCCCTAAGGCGAGCCATCTCCATGGGAATAAAACCAAGCGAGCGTAGGGGCGGCCCAATGTGGCCGCCCCACAGCGAGCCATACCCACGTGCAAAATTACAGGATTATTCTGAATATTTAACCCAAATTGCAGGTCGGATAGCTACTTTGTAATTTGCTTGTTCGCTCGTTAACGTTCCACTACTTGTTTCATAAGTTCCGGATTTATCAATGCACGCAAAGTAGTGCAGGCTGTCGTTAGCGATTGGACTACGGGTACCCCAGCATTTATAACTGGATGATCCCAATTGATCGAGCGCATATTTGGTTGCAGTGGTTTTTCTATCTGCATCCGTTGGCAAATAATTCAAAACCTCTTTGAAAGCAAGCAGCGTGATATTGTCAAAATTGGCTCCCTCATTATTTTTATAGTTATGTGGAGGATTGGGGTCTACCTGGGAATTGCCGGTAGAATCATGTTTAGCCTGATCGATGCGGACCTTTTCGAGACTGCTGAAGGCCTTGTTTTTAAAATCGTTTTCCAGCCATTGCTTAAGATCAGACGGAATCCACTTGCTTTGTGCTTTTGAGTGATCTGTTACATTATAATATTTTTGGCCATCAATGACGTATTCTGACAGCAACAGAACGCTCTTGGTCGATGTATTAATATCGATTACGCGCCATTTGATTGGTTCTGAGGTTGAGGTCGCCTGAGGATATTTGCCAAAGGAGATGATATCGCCGACCTTGTTGATACATTCACTCTCTGTAAGTGTATATTTGCATTTGGTGCACACACCACCGTTTAGATAGAATCGTGGGTGAGTACATGCGCAGCCACCTTTACCATCCGATTGATATCCTTCGTTGAAATTGCATTCGCATTCACCATCGGTAGTCTTAAACCAATGATTGGCAGTATTACAAACACATTCGCCTGCGTCATTATGGGTCCACATGTTTGTTTCTTCACATACACAATTATCTTTTCCTCCTGACAGTGGATCAGGACCGCAAATCTTGTGTTTGTTCTCTGATTTACAATCTACGAAAGTCCCGTATTGCCCATCGCTGTTGCATGTCTGCAGGCTATTGGCATTACTTCCTGTGCCGCATCTCGTTGCGCCCGAAACGCATTCTGCGATTTTCTTGCATCCGCCTTTGCCATCATCTTCGTAGCCTTCTGACGAATTGCAGACGCAGCTGTTATTAATGATGATCTTGTGATCTCCCGTGCAAAGCTGGCAGCTGCCTGCTGTGCCATAATACTTGCTGGCTGCATCACATACACAGGAAATCGCATGCGTGCCCGCAGAACCAGCCACCAGGTGTTTGGATGCATCACAAATGCAGCTGTTATCCTTGATGATCTGGCCAGTGCCATCGCAAAGCTGGCAGCTTCCCGATTCGCCATAATATTTGGCTGCATCATCGCAAACGCATGCATCCTTGCTTACTTTTTCGTGTTCGGCACATTTGAGTTGGCATGCACCCTTGCCGTCATCTTCGTAGCCGTCGTCACAGACGCAATCGTTCCCCGTGATGACTTTGTGATCACCGCTGCAGAGCTGGCAGCTTCCTGCTTCGCCATAATAATTGGCTTCGTCATTGCAGGCACAGACACCATATTTCTCTATTTCGTTTTCACCGCATGCGGCTTTGCACCCACCATCGCCATCGTCTGCATAACCATCGTCACAAACGCAGGCATTCTCCTTGACGACTTTGTTTTCGCCTTCACAGAGCGTGCAGCTTCCTGCTTCGCCATAGTAACCCTTGTCGCCATCGCAGACACAGCCATCGTCGCCAGCTTTCTCATTCTCGCCGCATTCTGAAGCTGCTTCTTTGCACCCGCCGTTGCCGTCGTCTTCGTAACCATCATCGCAAACGCAGGCATTCTCCTTGACGACTTTGTTTTCGCCCTCGCAGAGTGCGCAGCTTCCTGCTTCGCCGTAGTAATTGGCATCGTTATCGCAGACACAGCCATCGTCGCCAGCTTTCTCATTTTCGCCGCATTCCACCGCGTCTTTTTCTTTGCATCCGCCGTTGCCGTCATCTTCGAAGTTATCTTCACAAACACAGCTGTTATCTTTGACGGTTTTGTGTTCGCCCTCGCAAAGTGCACAGCTTCCTGCAGAGCCATAATATTTGGCATCATTGTCACAGACACATGCACCTTCGCTCTCTTTTTCGTGATCGCCGCAGCTTAAGGATGATGTTTTGGCTTTGCATCCTCCATTGCCATCGTCTTCGAAACCATTGTCATCACAAACGCAATTGTTATCTTTGACAATTTTGTGTTCACCTTCGCAGAGTATACAGCTTCCTGGTGTGCCATAATAATTTGTCGCAGTATCGCAGACACACACGCCATTGCTCTCTATTTCGTTTTCACCGCATCCTTTTTTATCACCATTGCTGTCATCGCTGCAGCCAGCAGCAAACAGGACAGCGCCAAGAATTGCAGCATAAATGCATTTTTGGTGAGCGGATACTCTTTTACCTACACCCCCCCCTCTGTCACACATGTAGTTGTGAATTCAATTGTCTCTTTCATTCAAGTTTCTCCTTATGTTGTGAGTTTGTAGCGTGTTTTGGGATACACGATTCCAAAAACGGCTTTTATTATAGCTAAGTACATTTGGAATAACAAACTCTTTGGGCGTTTTTTGGGGATGTGCTGGTACTACTTACCTTTAAATGCCGTAGGCGTTTTATATCAAGAGCCTCAGGCAACGCCGGGGGCACTGTGTGATTCCATTATGATATGCGACGAATTGAATTGGCATATTTTTTGCGGCATGCAGCGTCCCTGCGTAAAAGGTCTGTACCGTTAGGCATTTCTGGATTTCGATATGAGGAGACAAAATGAAGATATATCAACGCTTATTTCTATTTGGTGCCGTTCTTTGGCTTGCGGGGTGCGATTCGGAAAGCGTCCGTTTGGTTAGAAACGGCGAGGTGTGTGCAAAAAATGCAGACTGTGCAAGCGACAATTGCATATCCAATGTTTGCATGCCCAATGGAGCAACCAATGTCAAAAGTCCGAATGGAGCTGTTTGTATGCTGGATTCGGATTGTGCAAGCCATATGTGCATTTCCGGGCTATGCGTGGCAAATTCGGCGGATCCTGGTTTACAGGGCGTCGATGTACTCCTCGCGGATGGTGAATTGTGTGCTTTAGATAAGGAATGCAAGAGCGGGCATTGCGTAGTGAACATCTGCAGTGCCTCTGCCGGTGATGTTACGCCCCCTGATATTCCTGGTCTCGAAGGAACCATCGCGGATGGTGAATCATGCTCTGCAGATAAGGAATGCAAGAGCGGGCATTGCATCGGGAACATCTGTAGTTCCTTAGGCGACGACGATGAGGTTAAATATGCGAATGGCAGTTTATGTGAGAAAGATTCAGATTGCATAAGCGAACACTGTGTATCAAGGATCTGTCAGGCAACGGCCAATGCAGAGGATGCCCAAAAAGCCAATGGCAGGGGCTGTATCGACAACACCGAATGTGCAAGCGGTTATTGTGTAGATTACGTTTGTCGTGCGACAGACAGCCAAGCGCAGACCAAACTCGCCAATGGTGCATCGTGTAGTGCAGACACCCAGTGTGAAAGCGGAAACTGCTACCAAAACAGCGTCTGCCGTCCCATCAACTGGGATGGCTCGCAGGGGGCGGATGTCAATGAATCCTGTGTAACGAACAATACATGTGAAAGCAATTTGTGTGTCGACAATCAGTGCGCCGCTTCGGGGGATGGGGAGCTCTCTTCCAATAAAAACGGTCTGGGCAACAAAGCGGTTAATCAGGAATGTGCCAAAAATGCCGAGTGCGAAACAGGTCTCTGTTATCAGGGAAAATGCTCCGATCAATGTGAAATCGTCGGATGTGTCGAAGCCTACTACGTTTGTCGTGCAAGTCATTGTATTCCGGTCGAGACCGTAGGTACCGCGTGTTATAGGGATACGGATTGCAGTTTTGGACACTATTGTTGCAGTGGTTTTTGCACGACAAGCAAATGTGAGGTCGGCATCAGCTGTGACAGTTCGGTAAGTTGTGATTATGGTTGTGGCGAGACGGGTTATTGCAAGTGCTCCGAGAGCAGCGAATGCGGGAAAGATTATTATTGCGGCAATGATAAATCGTGGGGAACTTTGTGCTATCCGACCAAAAAGTTGAATGCCTCGTGTCATGAAAATGAAGAATGTATGGATGGGCTGTATTGTACAGGATATGATTCTTCCAAAGGGAAATGTGCTCAAAAATTAAAGAATCAGGAAAAATGTCCGTCGAGTTATGCATGCACTTCGGGCAGATGTGAGTATGATAGTGTTTCATCGGGGTATAGTAATATCGATAAAGGCGATGCGGTGTTGAACTGTGACCTTTCTTTCATGAATTGTTATTGTGAACCTGCCGCTGAAAATGGAAAGCATTGCTATGTTGATTCCAACTGTGCTTCAGGCTACTGCAAAAAAAGTGAACAGATTTGTGCAGATAAAGACTAAGTGCAGTATATATAAGCTTTGAGCTTTGAGCTTTGAGTGGAGAGTTTATGGATTTTAGAACGATTTTGGTTCATGGCTTTATCATAACCTATATAAACTAAGAGCTACAATATAAGCCGGAATGGCGATTATCAACGAATAAAATATCTACACTCATTGAATAGAATCAAAATATATATTATCACGCGCCGTATGCCGCAGGCATAGGCGCGTGGCACGGCGTATCGACCGCACAGGTCGATAGCCGGTGCCACCATGACAAATATGTCAGCCCGTACGACACGAAAGTCATACCCCGTGCGGTTTGTTTATCCACATGCCATTCTGATGAGCAAATTGTTCTTATGGAACAATGGTTTACAAATGGACGCTTTTTTTATCTACTTGGCACAGGGATTTCAAAAAGATGGACACGAAGCGATGTTTTGGATCGTTTTGTATCCATCCCATGACATGGATGTTGGGTTTTTTTTTACACTTTTTTACGTCAAAAAGAGGAAGCACCATGAAAAAGTTAGCCATTTTTGCTCTGTCCCTTTCTGCCATCGCAGCCATGAGTGCCTGCAGTGACTCAAACGATAATAACAGTTTTTCCGGTTATAAACCGATTGACATTACCTCGAAACAGCTTGCTTTGACCAAGGCTGCGAGCTGCGATGATTATCGCAACCATGTTTTGGATGGTCTGGCGATGGCCATAGCCAAAGAACGCTTCGAAGGTTATTATTATTGGGGGCCGATGGAAGACGTTGCGGTCGATGCTGAGCCGAGCGCAGCTGAAGAACCAGGCAGCGTAAAAGAAGAGAGTGCCGGAGAGTATACGACCACCAACGTTCAGGAAGCCGGTGTCGACGAACTCGATACGGTCAAAAATGATGGCAATTACATGTACACAATTCGTGATAACGAAATCCATATTTCGAAGATTTGGCCTGTCACCGATATGAAAGAAGTTGCCACCATTGAACGTGAAAAAGTTGAATATCACAATCAGAATACGGACTCGTGGTTTTCTCCTGCCGGCATTTTCCTGACGGATGACAAAAAACTCATTGATATTGGCCAGAGACATATATGGCATTATGATAACGAGGATGACTGGTTTGGCCATTATACCGGCCTTGTCAACGTCCGTATCTTTGATGTATCGAATCCTTCCTCTCCCAAACTCCTTAAGAGACATCAATTGGAAGGCGAGTTTGTTGATGCACGTCTCATTGACAACAGACTTCATCTCGTATCTTCGGCGACTCCAACTTACAATTGGTATGATGCCTATAAACTTTCAAAGGAAGATATTCCCGGCGTGCCCAAATTCTATGATCCGTACGATGACGAGAATTTCCGACATAGTGACTGGTCGTCTGAAGAATGGAGTGCTTATTATCAGGCAGAAGAAGAATGGTACAATAAGCGTGATGAACATATCGCGCAATACCTTCCTGCTATTCGTGCCTGGTTAGATGAGAAATATCCGACGCTCGAAGCGCCCAACTGGCCAAATTATTATGATGGCAAAACCGTTCGTCCGGCCGTTGGCTGCACGGATTTGTACATTCCTGCCGTCGCATCCCAGAAGGAAGGCTTCCTGTTGGTTTCGGAATTTACCGGCAGCAATTACGAGAATTATCAGGCAACGGCCATTGCTGATGATGGCTGGTTGGTCTATGCTTCTCAAAAGAATTTATATATTTCTTCGTTCAGCTATAACTGGTGGTGGTCCTGTGGTGCAGATGAATGCGAGAATTATACGCACATTCATCACTTTAACCTCGGCAATCAGCAGGGCGATGTCCAATATATCAATTCGGCCGAGATCAACGGCATTGCCAATGATTCATTCTATTACAGCGAGTATAAGGATCATCTGCGCGTCTTTTCGGGTGAGAACCGGTGGTGGAACGCTTCCGAAAAGGGACATAAACTTTCCGTTTTGGATATCAATACACCGAGCGTCATGACGCAGACAGGTTTTGTCGAGGGCTTTGGCAAGAATGAGCGCATCTATTCTGCCCGCATGGTCGGCGACAGGGGTTATGTCGTGACCTTCAGAAATACAGACCCGCTCTTTGTGTTCGATTTGTCCAATCCGGCCAATCCCAAACAGACCGGTGAGCTCAAGATCAATGGCTATTCCTCTTATATTCATCCCGTTGGCAAAGATCATTTGCTCACGATTGGTGAGGATGGAGATGATGATGGCAATCTCAATGGAATGAAGCTCGATCTGTACGATGTTTCGAATCCGGCTAATCCGGTCTTGAAATATCAGACGAAGATCAATGAGGAGAAATACGAATATGATGGTGAGACATCATCCGGTTCGTATGGCTGGTCCGACGCAATGTACAACCATCATGCTTTCCAATACCATGAAGGTTCAGGGTTGCTGGCAATTCCCGTTAATATCCGTAAATGGTCTCATTCCTATAAGGATCATTCTCATTCTTATGAACGTTTCTCCGGCATGTTTGTCTATCGCGTCAAACCGGATTCGGATTTTGAATTCCTCGGCGGCGTCGATCATGCGGATCTCGTAGGGGATGAAAAACATTGGTGGACGTCGGTTAACCGTTCCCGCTTTTACTTCAAGACGGCGGGCGTTTATGACAAAGATGCCTATATCTACACCATCTCGAATCATGGCCTGAAGGCCAGTGATGCCAACGATCCCGATAAGTCATTTGGCGTGATTAAGTATTGATGATGAATTATTGATATCATTTATAAATCATCAACCTATAGGATTGCCTGGTTCTGTTCACCTGGAGGTAGACAGAGCCAGGCTTTTTTTTGTCTGCTGTTTTGAGTGTTGGTCTTAGCATTCAGCATAAGTCATTGGGGCAGAAGACGAATTCACTTCTTTAATCTGGGATAATGGCATGGTATATTGCGATAGTGATGCGTTGCCTGTGTAAAGAAGCATCTCATTAGCCATAGAGTAAAGAAGCATCTCATTAGCCATAGAGGTCGTTATGAAAATCGCCAAATCTTGTTTATGTGTTTTGGTTGCAGCAATGGCGAGTTTGAGTGCCTGCCGCGATGACGTTCACGCCGTTAAAGACGGAGACGAAGGGGCTTCTATTCCTTGCCAACTGAATGGCGAATGCCCTGATGGCATGCTCTGTAAAAATTTAGTCTGCGTGACGAATGTTTGTACGATCGATACCGATTGTCCGGGGGTAGCCCCAATCTGTGTTAATCATGTTTGTACACCTCAGAACAGTGTGGCCGAGTGCACGGCCGATGGTGACTGTTCCAAAGGCCAAATTTGTGATTCGGGCAACTGTGTAGCCAACCCGGATGCGTCCGAATGCACGGTCGATGGTGACTGTTCCAAAGGTCAGATTTGTGATTCGGGCAATTGCGTAGCCAAACCGAATGAACCCGAGTGCACGGTCGATGCGGATTGCTCTGAAGGCCAGATTTGTGATTCGGGCAACTGCGTTCCCAAACCGGATGAACCCGAGTGCACGGTCGATGCGGATTGCTCTGAAGGCCAGATTTGTGATTCTGGCAACTGCGTAGCCAAACCGGATGCGCCCGAATGTACGGCAGACCTCGACTGTGGTGATGGCAATGTCTGCACGGATGGCATCTGCATGCCTGGCCCAAAGGACGGCTGTAAGAAAGATTCCGATTGCCCGGGGGAATTGGTCTGTTATTTTGGTGAATGTCTTGGATGCGGTACCGATTCGCAATGCCCGGACAAACATGTCTGTCGTGACAATCAGTGTGTGGAAGTGGAATGCAAAAATAACAAAGACTGTCCTGAAAAATCTATCTGCTGGGAACATAATCAGTGTAAAAAGGTGGAATGCACGCAGGATGCGCACTGTCCGGAACTCCATATCTGTCAAAACCACGCCTGTACAAAAGTGGATTGCATGAAAAATGCGGATTGTCCCGGTGATCAGCTGTGCGCATCTTCAAACAACGTCTGTTGTGATACCGGGAAGATATGCAATACTGCTTGCTGTGAGTATGAGGGGGCTTGTTTTGGCGGGATATGCAGTCCATGTAAACCGGATGAGACTGTCTGTGTCATCCCGTTCATGGAGCCTGTTTATTTGTGTTGTGCCAGCGATGAGCTCTGCATTAATGAAAACTGTATTAAGCCAGGCGTTTCTTGTTACGACAACTATGCTTGTTCGGATGGACAGTATTGCGCTCTTGATTTGCACACGTGTATACCGAGACCAAGTGTAAAAACAAAATGTAAGGACGAAGATTTGCCGAGCGGTGGAGCATTTGAGCCTCATCTGTTGTTTCACTGGGGCGAAGGTGAACTTGCTCCGGGCGGCGATTTCCCAGATCACATTAATGTTGTCGTCGCCCCGATGGTGGCCGATATCAACGGCGACACCATGCCCGAAATTGTATTTAACAGCTGGCTTAAGGACAGCATGAACTGGGAAAACAATGGCGTTTTGCGCATTATCAGCGGGAAAGACGGTAAGCTGCTGGCTTCGAGCGATGGCAAATCGATGACCGACCCGAGCAGTCAGGTGGCGATTGGCCGGCTTTATCCCGAGGATGTGAAGGAATACAACGGTGTCGATGTTTCGGGGCTTCAAATCATTACCTGCTCTGAGGATTATCATCTCGTGGCGTACAATCACGAGGCTAAGCTGATCTGGAAGGGCGATTCTGAGACAGAGGAATGCGGCAATACGGCGTTTGGCCTTGTCGATTTTGATGGTGATGGCGTGCCCGAAGTGCATGCACGTTACCGGATTTACAATGCCCAGACAGGGAAGCTCATTGCCGATGCAGAGAATGATGTCGTTTCGGGGGCGAACTATGCAATTGCAGCTGACATCGACAATGATGGCAAGCCTGAACTTATTGGCGGCAATGTGGCTTATCGGGCCGATTTGAAAAAAGGCACACTGACAGCCGTTTACCATCGGACGGATCAACCAGACGGCTATCCTGCCATTGCGGATCTCGATCTCGACGGCAAGCCAGAGATCGTCGTCACACGCAAGACCTATCATGATACGTCGTGGGGTGCGCTTTCGCATACGGTGATGGCATTTAAACACGATGGCACAGATTTTTGGTCTGCACCTGTCGATGTTCATCAGGGGACGCTGGATGAGTGGGGCGGAGGCCCGGCTACGATTGCGCGCATCGATGATGATGAGCATCCGTCGGTTATGCTGAGCAGCGGCACGCATTATCTGGCATTGGATTACCAGGGCAAGGTCAAGTGGTCACATAAAGTACAGGATAAGTCGTCGCGTTCGACCGGCAGTGCCGTTTTCGATTTTAATGGCGATGGGAAAGCCGAGATTCTGTACGGGGATGAATTGTTTTTGCGCGTGTATGATGGGGCTAAGGGCGATACAGTTTTTTGCCTTTGCAATACTTCGGCGACGCTTTATGAATATCCAGTGGTTGCTGATGTTAATAATGATGGTCATGCCGAAATCGTACTCGCTTCGAATCGAACACAAGCCGGTAAGAATTGTCCGAGTTCGGCGCAGTATATCAAGGGGGAAGTCGATGCATGCATACAATCGCTGCTGGATGGTCCTTCGTCCAAACGCAAGGGCAGCAGCGGCGTTCGCGTGTACAGCGGTGCTCAGGTTGTTGAGGATAAGGTGCAGGCGAGCAAGTGGATGCCGACGCGAAGAATATATAATCAGCATGCCTACAGTGTAACCAATATATTGGATGACGGCACCATTCCTGCAAAAGCGAGAATTAACTGGAAAACGGATGGACTCAATAACTTCCGCATGAATACAATTAAAAATGCAAAAGACTATGAAATGCATTTTGAATTATATTCAGATTCCTGGTTGCATGCGCACGAATGCCGTGAGAAAGAATCACACTATTTCTCGATTTTAAATGACGGTCTGCTTCCGATTCCTGCCGGCACGGTCATTCAGGCCGATGTGTACGAAGAAGAGAAGTTAGACAAACCGCTGCAGACTTATTTTGTTAAAACAGAGGAGGTCATTTTGCCAGGGAAACGCGCCAACATGCACCTCGATATTGAGACGCCTAAACAGGGCTCGACTGTATCTTTAGAAATTGTCTATCATGCGACCGAGAGCGATATCTGCCGCATGGAGAGTGAGGATTATGTTTATTTGCGAGGTTATTTCTATTGTTATTGGAAGTGATTCGTTTGTAAATAAATGAGGGCTGTTCATTTGGGGGGGACCAGGCGGCGACTTCGTGTCGCCGCTCATGTAGGGAATGTATATAATCATTCACAGTTCACTTTATATCCACGTTTGTTTAACAGAACCGTAAATAGATTCATTTGCGCCTACGCGGCGGGCGGTTAACAGAACCGTAAATAGATTCATTTGCGCCTGCGCGGCGGGCGGTCAAGGGTGTGCTGTATATATAAAGATCGCGCGTATTGGCTGCAGGCCAATAGCGCGATGGTGCGGCGTATTCGCAGAATAGCCGCACCCACATACAAATATATATCAGCGCCAGGTATAGATCGCGGTGGCTGTGTCGAGATAGAGTTTGTGGCCGATTTGTAACAATTTATCGGCAAGCCATGGCAGTGGTATCTGTGCTTTGGACAGGCCTGTTTTGCGATCCAGTACGAGTATGGCACGATCAATTAATATATATGTTACATCGCCATAAGAGAAAGCATCGCGCGGTGTCGATACGGTTTTATATTTCCAGAGAGGAATATTATTTTCAATATCATAAGCGAGGAGGTAGCCGCCGACTTCGGAAAAAAGAAAAGTATTTTGCTGTCCGCAATGTATAAATTCGGATTCGAAGCCGGCCCCTTGCCAGTCGAATGTATTTTTGTCGAGGTTCCAGGCGGCGAATTGTCCGGGGCCGGTCATGAGCATGAGGCGGTTTTGCAGCTGGCAAAAATTGCGGTACCGCATGCGAGAAGATGTCTGGATGCGTTCAGCGTGAAGGATGGCGCCGTCGCGCGAAAACGAAAAGATGCCCTGGTCGTTGGCTGCCACGATTTGGTTGTCGTCGAAGGCAATGCCGCGCAGGGCGCCGGGGAAACGGCGCGTTTGCCAGCGTACGAGGCCGGTGCGGTGATCGAGACACTGGATTTCCATGCCGCGGTTTTGCTGGGGATCGAGGCCGGTATAAAGGCAGATGAGGTCATCGTCGACGTGCATGCCGATGTCGCCCGGTTTGATGCTGTCGGCAAATGTGAGCTGTGTTTTCCAGGCGTGCGGCGTGTGCGAGGGTTGATAATAGAGCGCCACGCGGATCGGCGTTTCGGAGGCCAGAATGAACGTCGCATCGCGCGCACAGTGCATGTCGAGTATGTTGGGAATGTCGATCTTTTGCGCAGGTGAATAGGGGGTATGGATGTATCGCAGCTCATAATTTTGAGTATCGGTGCGGGAAAGCAGACATCCTGATTCGTAGTAGCGGTGCTCGGGCAACTGCATCGTCCCCAGGCTGTTGTCGAGAATTTTGGGGGCCAGTCCTTGTGTTCGCAGCCATTGCGAAGTCTCTTCGGGGTTCATGACCGTCAGGGCCGGCAGTTCATGTTCCAGTTTTTGCCAGAACAGTGCGGTAATGGCGCTCTCTTTAGAGATGGCAATTTCATCGCTGAATGCGTATTTCCAGTGGTCCCATGAGGGCTGCTGATCCTTCGGAGCGCCGAATGACATCTCGAAACTGTAGTGGATTTCGGCGCGCAGCGGTGCTGTTTTGGAGGTTCGTTTGAGGCGTATTGTTTGCTTTTTGTATTCGATATTGAGGTATCCCCAGCTGGATTCCTGTTTGTCGAGTGAGCGTGTTTTGCGCAATTCCCAGGGCTGGGGGGCATGGGCGTTCAGGATAGACCAGATGCGTTCTTCGACGTCGTCGTGCTGATTATGTGGGACGCCTTTCATGCTGATGTTTACCCGGATGATTTTGGTAGTACTATCAGACGGGAATTGGCTTAGGACAAAACGGGATGGCGGTTCATCGGGGACTTGTGGCTGTTCTGCATCGTCCTGGGATTGTTTGGTATCGAAGGCATGTGCCAAATCGAGGATGGGATAGACGCGCTCGGGCGGTTTGGGCACATCCTCGGGGGGCGTATCTGTCTTGGTAAAACGCTCGATATTTCGAGACACTTTTTCGATGTCGTACTGCGGCTTTTTAGGCTGCTTCTTTTGGGGCATTTCTTTGCACCCGCAGAGAATGCAGAGCATGAGAAGACAGAATATGCAGTATTGGAGGCGCATGATTAATTCGGAATTCGGAATGCGGAATTGTTTTTAATTCGCAATTAGCAATGCGCAATGCGCAATTGGAATGCAAAACCAGAGGGCTATGCTGAAGTTCATTGTGAATGGCATACAAAATTAGCAGTGAGCAGTGAGCAGTGAGCAATTGGAATGCAAAACCAGAGGGCGACTCTTATTAATGCGTAATGCATAATGCGTAATGCGTAATTGAATGCCAATGCCTAAGGTGGATTCTAAAGCTAAGAATAAATGTCTTTCTGAATTAGCAGTGAGCAGTGAGCAGTGTGCAGTTGAATGACAATGCCTAAATTGTGCTTCTAAAACTAAAAATTACTATCATTCTTTAGGAATAACCTTGAAAGTACCCGCATTGCTAACTGCTAACTGCTAACTGCTAACTGCTAACTGCTAACTGCTAACTGCTAACTGCTAACTGCTAACTGCTAACTGCTAACTGCTAACTGCTAACTGCACATTGCTCATTGCACATTGCTATAGAACGGGTGTATGGAGAATCGCTTTCCCGGAGTGGGAAGACGTTTTCTGTGTCGACCGACAACTACCATTTTTATGCATTCTCAACAAACGACATCTGAACCAACCCCCATTTCGAGTGCGTCGCTGCGTGCACAACGTGCTTATACATGTGCGAACCACCCAAACAAAGAGGCATTTTGTCTTTGTGCCAAATGCGGCAAAATGTTGTGTGAAAACTGTGCATTTTGGATTTCCGGCCGCCGGTATTGTGAGCACTGCATAGAGGAGGATGATGCACTCATCGAGGCCATGCGGCGGGATCTGTTTAAGCCCATCGAAAAAAAAGCGAAGGACATTCCCGAAGCTCCGCATAAACTCTCAGAATATCCGGCAGCGCTTGGGAATATGTTTACTCATTCGACGGCATTCTTTATGACGGCAAAGGATGCTTCCTTTGGTTTGACTTATCTTCTGGCGCTTATCGCAGTTGTGCCGGTTTCTGTCGTGCGCGTGCTGTTTCAATTCGAAGAATTGTTTTCCGGAAATAAGCATTACGAATTGCTCATGTCCATGCCGATATCGACGCGCGTGGCAGGAGCTGTTTGTTACGGTGCCATCAAGGTTTTGCTGCTCGACCTGATATTATGGGCATCCCTTCGCCTGTTTACTTCGAGTAACATGACGTTTGCGCAAACCGGGACAATGCTTCATTTCTGTCTTGTGCCGCTTCTTCTTGGTGTGCTGGCTATCTGTTTTGACCTGTCGTTTGTGGGGTTTCTCGGTCTTGCCCTGATGATTATTTTGGTAGGTACCGGTGTTCGTACCTCATCCAAATGCGGCACGTTTCAGGAATTGGGCACCATACTTACCTTTGTGATTCTGGGTACCGCTGGGCAGCTTTTGCCGTAGTTTTTTTCCCGTGGGGATGGCACGCCTTGGGGCGACCACATTGGGTCGCCCCTACGTCTCGCTTGTTTTTTTTCCGTGGGAATTGCTCGCCTTGGGGCGACCACATTGGGTCGCCCCTACGTCTCGCTTGTTTTTACCTATGGTACTTCTACTTTCCCGAGGATGGCTTCGATAATATCGGCAGGCGTGATGTTGTCAGCCTCGGCTTCGTAGGTGAGTGCAATTCGGTGCTGCAGCACATCGTAAGCGAGTTTTTGGATGTCATCCGGGGTTACGAAGGCGCGCATATCCATAAAGGCAAGTGCTTTGGCGGCTGAGGCCAGTGCAATGGTGGCACGTGGGCTTGCACCTCGGGCAATACATTCCTTGAGTTTGGGGAGATTGTAATTTTCGGGTCGGCGCGTGGCATAAACAATATTGACGATGTAATTTTGCACGCGTTCATCGATATAAATCGACTCGACAATGGAGGATGCCGTAATGATGTGGCTTGCTGAGGTCACAGAAGTAACGGCCTTTTTTTGTGGAGAAGTCATGCGCTCAAGAATGCGTTTTTCTTCTTCAATGGTCGGGTAATCGACGATGACCTTGAGCATGAACCGATCCACCTGTGCTTCGGGAAGCGGGTAAGTGCCTTCCTGATCGATGGGGTTTTGCGTTGCCACAACGAGGAATGGTCTTGGCAGCGGGTAAGTCGTTTCGCCGATGGTGACCTGCTTTTCCTGCATGGCTTCGAGCAATGCCGACTGTACTTTTGCCGGGGCGCGGTTGATTTCATCCGCGAGAACGAGATTGGCAAAGACAGGACCTTTTTTGGCGTAAAAAGTGCCGTCATTTTGTCGATATGCGAGCGAACCAATCAGATCCGAGGGCAGCAAATCGGGAGTAAACTGAATGCGATGAAACTGGCAGTCGACGACCTGTGCAATCGTATTGCATAGCAATGTTTTGGCGAGTCCGGGCACACCTTCGAGCAGAATATGGCCGCCGGTGAGCAGGGCGATCATGGCGGCTTCGACCATGTGTTCCTGTCCGACGACAACCCGGGCAATTTCGGTTTTCATCGAAGAAACAAAGCCTGCATTCTGATGGATTGTGTTTCCTAATTCAGAGATGAGTCGCTGTTCCATGATTATGTTCCTGGTAAAAAAAGCCCGCGTCGAAGTGGCGCGGGCTAAGAATGAAACCCTGCGTATTACCTAATGATTTTGGTCATACGTTTCGTATGGGCTTATAGATCATCCCAGCTCGAAACATTTGCAAGGGATTTGCCGTTTGCAGAGCCGGAATTGTACTGGCTGTCATAGGCTTGTTCAGCGGGTGCGGGTGCAGCGGGAGCAGTTTTGCCCATTTTGGCTTTGAGGGCTGCGAGTGCATCGTTGTTGCTGACGGCGGGTTTGAGTTTGCTGATTTCATCTTCGAGGCTGTCACCGGAGCTGTATTCGGTAGCGAGTTCTTCGCTGGCCTGGGCCTGGGCTTCGAGAGCTTCGACTTTTTCAGCCATACGATCGAAGGTAGAGAAGGCAGCAGATTCGTTGATGCCAGAGAGGGTTTCGTGAATCGTCTTGCTGGCTTCGGCACGTTTTGCCTGAGCGATGAGAAGGCCTTTTTTACGTTTGGCTTCCTCAATTTTGTTGTTCATGTTCTTGAGCTGTTCTTTGAGTTTATCACAGCCCTGTTTCTGAGCCTGCCACTGGACGCGGAAACCATCGGCTTCGCGCTGGGCTTCTGCCTGGCGCTGAAGGGCATCCGTAGCGAGATCGTCACGACCGGCATTGACGGCCATCATGGCTTTATTTTCCCATTCCTTGGCCTTTTCTAATGATTTGTCATACTGGATTTTAAGACGTTTTTCGTAAGCAATACTTTCGGCGATTTTTTTCTTTGCTTCAGTCAGCTGCTCGGTCATATCGCGAATTGTCTGATTTAAGACCT
>JAGACY010000363.1 GCA_017613855.1 Pseudomonadota bacterium | reverse complement strand
TCATCAAGCAGGCCGAAGAAATTGACGATCCTGAGCTCAAAGAGACGGCCGAAGAATTTGCCAAACTCCTCGAAGATGTCAAAGCACAGCGCATCTCCAATGAAGAATTTGAACGCAGACTCGCCGAACTCGAACGCAAGCTCGATGCTGCCGATACCACCAAGGAACAAAAGGCTTTCGATGAAAAAGTCAAAGAAGCTATCGAAGCCATGACCCAGATGAAAGAGGATCCCGAAACTCAGGAACTGGCCGATGCACTCGAAAAGAATGATTACGACAAGGCCGCAGAAATCCTAAAAGATCTCCTCGACAGTGCCGATCCCAACGACAAGAAAAAGCTCGAAAAACTCGCTAAAATGTTCGGAGATCTCGCTAAAAACCTCGATCCGACCGATCCCGAACTCAAACAAGCACTCGAGAAAAATAAAGATCTCGTCGATCGGTTAAAGAAAGAATTCGATAACGGAAAGCTTTCTGAAGATGACAAAAAAGCCTTTAAAGAAGCAGCACAAAAGCTCAAGGAAGCCGAACAGGAACAGCAAAAAGCCAACGATGACAAGGTTTCCAAATCCCTGAACAAGCTCAGCAAAGCCATGAATAAAACGGCCGAAGAGCTCGAAAAGAAAGCACAGGACAATCCCGAACAGGACGCGGATAATCCCCAAAACGAGCAGGAAATCCCCAAAGAAGATGCCACCGAAAAAGGCCAGCAGCCTCAGCAACAGCAACCCCAGAAGGGCGAGAACCAACAGGGTGAGCAAAAGCAAGGCAAACAAGGCGAAAACCAACAGGGTGAGCAACAAGACGGTGAACAGCAGCAAGGCGAACAGCAGCAAGGCGAACAACAGGGCGATAATGAGCAAGGCGAACAAGGCCAGGAACAATCTGCACAGGATGCCCTCGAGAATGCGGCACAGCAGCAAAAAGCCCAGCAGCAGCGCGATGCCATGAAGGATCTGGCCGATAAAATGCGCAAAGACGCGCAGCAGCAACAAAATCAATCAGACGAAGAATCCAAAGAACGCCAGCAGAATATGCAGGATTTCATGGACCGCGCAAAAGGCCAGGACAAACAGCAGCAGGAACAGCAAGCCCAAAACGAACAGGATCAACAACAACAGCAAGCCCAGCAGGACGGCCAGCAGGACAGCGGACAGCAACAGGACCAGCAGGGTGAACAAGGACAACAGGGGCAACAGGGACAACAGGGACAACAGGAAGCCGGACAGCCTCAGGGTGAACTCCAACAAGGAAAGGAATTGGGCCAGGAAAATGGTATGGGTGACACTACACTCGATCCCGAAGCCACCAAAGGCGGACACGATCCCTCCGAAGGAGAAGCCACGTCGATGGATGTCAATCTGCGCGACGAAAAACTCTCGGGCATGGACACCGGCCAGCAGTCGACAAGCGAAATAATCGAATCTGCAGGTCAAAAGGGATTTGCAAGCGAATCCTATAAAGAGGTCTATCAAACCTACGAAAAAGCTGCCGAATCCGTCCTCGAATCAGAAGAAGTACCTCAGGGATACCGGAATTATGTCGAAAAATATTTCGATATGATTCGTCCACAATAATGAATTCATAATGCGTAATTCGTAATGCGTAATTGAATGACCAGATCAAAGGATATTTCCAAAGAACATAGCGTATAGATTATCTCTGATAGCGAATACCTAAAAAAACGGTTCTTTAGAAATAATCATGAAAAGCATAAATAATTACGAATTACGTATTGAAAATAAACTTTGAACTTCAGAAATAGACTTAGGAATTGCAAATCCAATTACGCATTACGCATTACGCATTGCGCATTGAAAAGGAAAGAACATGGAACGCGAAATTGCAAAGGATGTAGAGACATTTCAGGCCAAAATAACAACGCTCAGAAATGAAATCGGGCGCATGATCGTAGGCCAGCGCGAGGTAATCGATGGGGTGATCTTATGCCTGCTGGCCGATGGTCAGGTTTTGCTCGAAGGCGTACCGGGACTTGGTAAAACCATGCTCGTCCGCACGTTGGCAGAAGCAATCGACTGCAAATTCAGTCGTGTACAGTTCACCCCCGATATGATGCCCAGCGATATTCTGGGATCGAACATGATCGTCGATGATGGTGCTGGCAACAAAGTTTTTGAATTTCAAAAAGGCCCCATCTTTACCAACATTCTGTTGGCAGACGAAATTAACCGTGCCACGCCCAAAACCCAATCGGCATTGCTCGAAGCCATGCAGGAAAAAAGTGTCACCGTAGGCAATACGACCTATAAACTCGATGCACCCTTCTTCGTCATGGCTACACAGAACCCGCTCGATATGGAAGGCACCTACCCATTGCCCGAAGCGCAGCTCGACCGATTCCTCTTCAAGATTAACGTGCCTTTCCCCAAAAAAGACGAGCTTCACGAAATCCTCAACAGAACGACGGCAGGCAAATCTCCCAAAGTGGGTGTCGTCATGACCAAAGAAGAAATCCTCTCCCTGCGGGAACTGGCTGCCGAAGTGCCCATTGCCCCACATGTTCAGGATTATGCGCTCAAAATCATGCTCGGCACCCATCCCGAACTCGAAGGTGCCTCCAAGATGGTCAAACAATACGTCCGCGTAGGTTCCGGCCCACGTGGTGCACAGGCAGTCATCAAAGCCGCTAAAATACATGCTATTTTCGACGGACGCTTTAATGTCTCAAATGATGACATTCGGTTTGCCGCCATACCGGCACTGCGCCATCGAACGATTCTCAGTTTCGAAGGTGAAGCCGAAAACATTCAGACGGATGATATTATTCAGGATATTATTAAGAATACAAAGGAAACCGCGTAGAATGGATAATTGATAATGAATAATTATCAATTATCCATTATCAATTATCAATTATCAATTCTCTCCCAACTCCTAATCATTAGAAAATGACACTATTTGACGAGGCCTTTCTCAAGAAAATTGAATATCTCTATGTGATGTCCAAAAAAGTCTTCACAGGAAAGCTCAGGGCAGAGCGCAAAACCCGCAAAGTGGCATCAGGTATGGAATTTGCGGATCACCGCAACTATGCCCCTGGGGATGACTTCAGGGCACTCGACTGGCGTGTATATGCACGTACCGAAAAATTGCTCGTTCGGTTATTCGAAGAAAAAGAAGATCTGGCCATCTATTTCCTCATCGACTGTTCTGGATCCATGCATTTTAATGATGATATCAAGCTGAACTATGCCAAAAAGATGGCGGCAGCACTTGGTTTTATCGGTCTGTGCAATCAGGATCGCGTCAGTTATGCAGCCTTCAATGAGCATGTCATCGACCGGCTGCCGCTCACCAGCGGGCGCGGACAAATTTACAAAATCTTTCAGTTCCTCGAAAAATTAAACACCGATGGTGCCACCAACTTCGAGGATGCCTTCAAATCTTTTGTCGGACAGAATAAAAGACGCGGTGTAGCAGTCATACTCAGCGATTTTTACAATCCCGAAGGCTACGAAAAAGCACTCAATTTCCTGCATTATCAACAATTCGAGACGTATGTCGTCCATATCGTCGACAACAATGAATTCGATTTGAAAAAATATGGTGATCTCTCACTGGTAGATTCCGAAACCGGCGAAAGACTCGATCTCACCATGACGCCCAAACTCATTGCCAAATACCAAAAGGCTTTTGATACACTCTGCCTGAAAATGGAATCCTATTGTGTGTCGCGGCACATGCTCTACTTTAGAACACCGGTAGATGTTCCATTCGATGAAATCGTACTCAAAGTCTTTAGAGCCGGTGGATTCCTCAAATGATATTCAACGGATATACATTTCAGACATTATTGCCGTTTTTGGCTGTATTGGCAGTCATCATCGCAATACTCTACCTCATTCGGGTTCGCCGGCGTGCCGTCACCATGCCCTATATCGGGCTGTGGCGCGAAGTCCTCGAGAAATCCTCACACCGACGGTTTCATGACTGGATCAAGCGGTTCATCAGTTTCCTAATCTGCATGCTGATTATCGCGCTCATTGCAGTAGCGCTCATGGACCCACGGGAAGAAGAAGACAATACCGCCAGACGCCATGCAGTCTTTATTGTCGATACGAGTGCATCCATGGCTGCTGACAGCGGTCTCGAAAGATGCAAATCACGCTTCGATTGTGCCATTCAGGACACCCGCGAACACATTGATCACATGAAACCTACGGATCGCGCGGTGATCATCAATGCAGCAGGTATTGTTTCGGCAGTTTCCGGCCCCTTCCAGAGTGACAAGGACGCCCTGCAAAAAACACTGTCCACTCTAAATGTACAATCCTCTACCCTCGATTTAGCCAAAGCACTCGAACTTGCAGTTCATCTTTCGGCAGACCGCGATAATCCCGAGATCTATCTGTTCACCGACGGGCAATTCGAAAATGCAGAAGAACTATCACAAACATTGCCCAGAAACGTCGCCTTCGAACAAATCACATACGGCAAGCCCTCGGGTAATCTTTCCATTACCGCATTCAATGTTCGCCGCTACATCGCCAATCGTCTCGGGTTCGAAGTTTTCTTCAGTGCCCATAATGATTTTAATGTCCCGGTAACCGCTCGTCTCTCCATTCATACACTGGCCGATGATGAGCAAGCTTTTGACCCGTCGCGCGAGCATGAAACGATCGTCGAAAAAACACTGACCATTGCCTCGGGGTCATCAGAACTCCGTCTCTACAACAACCTGACGCTCAAATCGAGCAGAATGGCCGCAACACTCGAAATCGTCGACCCCCCCAGTCTCGTCGATCCGATGCCCATGGATGACGTGGCATACGCCAAAATCCCCGACTATGCCAAACCCAATATCGCCTGCATTACACCGGGAAATCTCTATCTCGAAGCAGCCCTCCTGCTCAACGAGAATTACCGTGTCTCTTTTATCAAACCGACACAATCCGATATCTTAAAAGATGACCAGATCGACCTCGCCAAACTCACATCCAAATACGATATTGCCATTCTCGACAATTCCTATCGCAATTTGCCCACAACAGATATGAGCGACTGGCAGGGACGCGTCATCTGGATCAACCCAGCTCTGGACAATTCGCCCTTTAAATCCAAAGAAGTCCAATCCCCTGTCATTGAGCGCGTCAATTCCAAACATCCCATCTCCCGATGGCTCAGTCTAAAGAATCTCAATATTTCACGAGCCAATGTCTTTACCAGTATTAAGAATGACGATCTCGTCATGCGAGCCATCGAAGGCCCGCTCATGGCCACTAAAAATGCCGATAATCAACGCATACTCGCCATTGGCTTCAGTCTCGTCGAAAGCGATTTGATCTTCCGCGTAGCACTGCCTGTGTTGTTCATCAATGCCATCGATTGGCTCATGGATGAAAATAGTGAGCCTTTGCGAGGATTTCCAACAGGAAACGCGTGGCATATTGCCGTCACGGGGAACGCATCTCATGTGGATGTTACCCGTCCCGACGGCACAGTTACCCCAAATCTGCCCGTTTATGACCATTCCGCGAGTTTTTATGGTGAATCCTCTGGTTTTTACCGCATCTCTTCGCCCGAAAAGACTTTCGAATTCGCGGCTAATTTTGCCAACGAAACAGAATCCAAACTTTCACGCCAGCCAGCAACGATTCAAGGAAGAATCCACATGAAGCCAACACTCATGGACGAAGATGAGGACGAAGAGTCTTCGTGGCTCCTTACGCTCTTATCTAAACTCCCGAACTCATCGCAGTACATCTGGGTCTTGGCCCTTCTCATTGCTATGGGAATTCTCACGATCGAGTGGATTACTTACCATCGCAGATGGACCGTTTAACAAATGCAATACTAAAGGGTAACTCTAAAGCTAATGGTAAATGAAATTCAGAATTAGCAGTGAGCAGTGAGCAATTAGAATGCAAAACTAAAGGTGACTCTGAAGCTAAAATAACCAACAATCTTTAGGAATAACCTTGAGCCCCCCTAACTGCTAACTGCTAACTGCTAATTGCAAACTGCTAACTGCTAACTGGTTCCAGGTTTTGATCACGAAATTCGAAATGGCATTTATCGACATGCGCCTTCGATTCTGCTAACATTGCACTGGTTTATAAGGACGGAGGGATTAACCATGCGCAGGTTGCATCTTATATCGACATGTCTGATCATTGTTAGTTGTTCGATGGGAGCTTGTTCGCTCAAAGACATTAATGAAACTGAGTTTCATTGTGGAGAAAGCCAGAAGAATTGCACGACACTCGATCCCTATTGGGCAGGGGGTGAATGCATCAATGGCGACTGTGTCACCAGAGAATGCATTGTTGGTGCACATCTGTCCGAAAACGCAACCAAATGCGAGCGTGATACCGTCGAATCATGCGGCAAAGATTCGAAAAATTGCTATGAACAAGATCTAATATGTTCCAAAGGAGAATGTGTCTCCATCTGCGAATCCAATGAGATAAACTGCCATGGTGCATGCAGAGATTTATCGTCCAACATAGATGATTGTGGAAAATGCGATAATCCATGCCCCAATGATGATAATGGCAAACCTTCATGTCAAAATTCACAATGCCATTTAGAATGCAATGAAGGGTATACCTTGTCATCAAACGGACTTTCCTGTCAGAAAGTAGATCAATCCCCAAGTGAACGCCCCCAAAATAAACCTGACTGTTTAAGAAAAGGAACATGCACGTGCGACGATTCACAGGGAAACTGCACGCCCGAATGCACCACAGGATACACGGGTGACGCATGCGATGAATGTGCAGATGGATATAAGCTCAACGAAGAAAACCAAAAATGTGAACCCATTTCTGAGCCACCGGAACCAGAATGTGACGATGAAAAGATAGTTCATGGTCATTGCTCATGTGAAGGCAATCCCGAAACATGCACCATCACATGTGATACCGGATACGCAGGAGATAATTGCAGCGAATGCGATACAGATAATGGATATACCCCGAACGATTCCGGAGAATGTACGAAGGCAACGAATCCGGAAGAGCCAAAGACCTTGAAGCAATGTACAAAAGATGAGGATTGTTATTTAACAAATGGTGTCGGCAAATGCCAAACGAGCACAGAATCTCAGCACTGCTCTACTTCATGCAGCGACGAATTCGAGTTTGATTCTCTTAACTATCAATGTGTTTTAAAGGATGTAACGTGTACATCGGGCAATGATTGTCCCAAAACCTATACGAACATGAAAAGCTTATGTTTTTCCAAGAAAGACGCTCCAGGAGTTTGTACATATATGTGCAAACCAAGTTCTAAGCTTGACATTTTTGGAAATTGTATTGAAGATTGTTTGTGTAAGGTTGATTCACATGGAGAATTTACATGTGTAGATAAAGTGTGTGAATATACATGTGATATTGGCTATCGTCCCAAGAGTGATCATACAGGATGTGAATTAGATGGTTCTAAAATCACATGTACTCCCGAGAACTGCCTAAAAGAGCATGAAAACTGGACACAAGCCGAGTGCGAGGACAATCAATGCAAAGCGACTGAATGTAATCCAGGTTATCATCTTTATACAGAAATGGATCAAAAAGAGAACAAGCCTGATTGTGAGGAAGATACAGAAACACATTGCGGCTCTCATGAGACGGATTGTACACAGGCTCAAGGTTGGAGTACAGGTGAATGTGCCAACAGTCAATGCAAAGCCACATCATGTAAAAGCGGCTACCTTCTTAAGAATCATGTATGTATAAAAGATCTTCTCAACAATTGTTCAAACGGTTTTTTTGATTGTAATGGTGATGGTTCAAAATGTTGTGCAGACAAGTCTGATTGCAATAGTACATCATTGAACACAAAGTGTTTCTTGTTAGCCGAACCCGGTTTACCCATTGATGACCCCTAATTAAAAAAAGTTTATTAAATCGTTATTTTCTTTTAATGACGCTTCTAAATGAATTTATATTTTTCTTATCATCAACATCATGAACTATAAAAATCAAATTATATTAACTAAATAATTTTAACATAACCTCAATGACAGCAAGTATTCATAAATACGATCCAGCTTCTCATTGAAAAATTACAGCAACAAATCTATGGCAAGGCAGACAAAATTCTAAATAGCTTTTATCGACACACACCTCAGATTTTGCTACCATAAGATCGGGCTTGGATTCTGGAGGAGTTGACCATGCGTAGAATGCACATATTTTCAAGTTGCCTGATCATTACCAGCTGTATCTTCTGGGGGTGTTCCCTCAAAGACATCGATGAAACCGAATATCATTGCGGAGAAAGCCAGAAGAATTGCACGACGCTCGATCCTTATTGGGCAGGCGGACGATGCGAAAATGGAGACTGCATTGCCGATGATTGTATCGTCGGAGCTCACCTGGTTAATGGCAAATGTGAACGTGATACAGTAGAAGCATGTGGAAATCCGCCTAGCAATTGCTATCAACAGGAATTGAAATGTTCCGAAGGGAAATGTGTCTCCAGTTGCAAAGAAAACGAATCAGATTGTAGTAACGCATGTGTAGATCTTACCAAAGAACCTGAAAATTGCGGAAGCTGCGGCCATAAATGCGGTCGTGATGAACATGGGGAGTGGACATGCCAGGATTCACAATGTGTTTTACAGTGCAATGATGATTACGAACCTCAGTTTTCAGAGTCCCAGAACAAAGTCATTTGTCAAAATAGTTCAAATACAGCCAATGAACCGCAACCAAGGGAATTTGAATGCATAAACCAAAAAACCTGTACCTGCACGAAAAGATCTTCACGGGGCAAATGCACGGAAGTGAGCTGCAATACAGGCTATACAGGTAATGAATGCAACGAATGTGAAGATGGATATCAACGCAACGGAGAAACATGCGAACCGAATCATGTGTCTCAGCCTGAAGATCCCACACAGCCGCAGGATCCTACAGAGCCGCAGGATCCCCCAGAGCCGCAGGATCCCACAGAGCCGCAGGATCCCCCAGAGCCGCAGGATCCCACAGAGCCGCAGGATCCTACAGAGCCGCAGAATCCTCCACAGCCTACCTGTGAGTCCCATTCCTGGGCTCATGGCAATTGTGAGTGCCAAGAAGGCGCAGACACATGCACCCCAAATTGCAACACAGGATATACAGGCGATACCTGTGACGAATGTGATACAGCCAACGGATATACCCCGAATTCTTCCGGTGAATGCATTATTTCGACAACTCCAGAAGACCCTCAACAATTAAAAGCATGTGAAAGCAATGAAGATTGCTATGCAACCAATGGCAAGGGATCATGCAAATCACTGACGGATGGGAAATCCTGTCTGTTAAAATGCGATTCCAACTTTAATGTGGATGTTCCCAATAATCGTTGTTTATTGAAAGACGTCCAATGTTCAACTAAAAGTGATTGCCCAGGCACCTATGAAGGAATGAGTCCAAGTTGTGAGATTCCCACCGATTCTTCCCAAGGCGTCTGTACCTATCTTTGTCGAATCGGATATTCACTCAACGAGGAAGGGAAGTGTATAAAACCAGAGCATTGTTTATGTCTGGAAGATCCGCACGGAACTGTTATTTGCTCAAACGATATTTGTGAATATACATGCGAAACAGGTTATCATCCCAAAACAGATCATTCAGGATGTGAAGAAGATATTGTTTTACCTACATGTTCTGCTTCAAAATGCGAAACAGAACATGAAGGCTGGGCCTCTGCATCATGTGATAAAGATAATGAATGTGTCGCAATTGCATGCAAAGCCGGATATCACCTTTACGATGATCCAGAGAATAATAATAAAGCAACCTGTGAACAAGATACTGTAAACCACTGTCACACCCACAATAATGACTGCACCAAACTTGCCGGTTGGATGAACGGCAAATGTGAAGACGGTGCATGTGTAGCCACCAAATGTGAAGTTGGCTATATGGTAAAAAATGGTATTTGTGTAGATAAAGTCCTTGGCCTTTGTTCTGGTGATTACAAAGTTGATTGCAATCTTGATGGCAGTAAATGTTGTAAAACAATGTCAGACTGTAACAACGCATCAGCCATTTGCATGTCAAAGTTTTAAAATGCCCAATACCTGCATGAATATCATCACAGATGAAGACCTCCGGATGCACCGAAAGGCACATTCGGAGGTTTTCAATTACATGGCTATAGTCAACGATGTAAACTTTTAAATAGTTAACGATAGATTGTGCATTATTCTAAGCATTATGTAAGATAATGATTATGAGATACTAATATCTAATGATTCATTTTGTCACTACTACGCTTGTCCCCCAAGTCATATAGGAGCACGAAACCATCATGCCCAAAACAAAAAATATAATATCCATACTAAGTATCATCTTAACGTCAGCCATGTTTGCTGGGTGTTCAAAACAGCAGGCAACGAACACAGCTTTGCAGCCATCCGGACCTCAAATATGCAGCAATTGGTTAAGCGCTGATCAGTGTATCTATCCCGTGTCAGAAATCGAGAAGAATACCAGTGCTGGTGCAGATTTCAACGAAGTAATGCAATATCCAGAAGGGCATATCGACCTTGATATCGACCCGCGAGCTGATCTTGATATCGACCCGCAAGTTGTGTTGACGCCTCTATTGAGCGCCGCGCTGCGCGATGACAAGGATGCAGTTTCAGAACTGGTTAAATCCGGCGCAGATCCCAATATGGTCTTAGACCCCAAAACGGGGATGACGCCGCTGATGACGGTCGTGAGCGGGAGTTTGCTTGTTTTCCTGGATTTCTCAGATAATGTTGAAATTTATGTCAAGGCTGCAAAACTACTGATCGATGCCGGAGCCAACGTGAATGCACAAATGACGAACGCCGAAACCGGAGTTACCCATAGCGTTCTATCGCTCGCAGTCTTTGGCAATAGATATCATGTTTATCAGGATAGAGCGGAGCAGTTCAAACAACATAAATCCAATATCTACAAACTCATCGAACTCTTGATTGATGCCGGGGCAGATCTCACGTTCCCTGCCAACGTTGCTGCTTATTATGAAATGTCAATGTTCGGTGGTGCTTTAACCCCCAAGATTATAGAATCTTACGCGAAAGCAGGTATTTCACCGAACTTGACAGGCAGTGATGCACAAAAGTTTTGTTCGTCCTGTAATTATCACGATATCTCTTTGCTCTTTCATGCCACGAAAGGTCACTATGCAAATTCAGAAACCGTTGCGGCACTTGTAAAACATGGGGCGAATGTCAATCCTGCTTCGGGTCAGAGGTTGAGCGCTCTGCTCGCCAATTGTCTCTCTTATTATGATAGAAATAAGACAGCAAATGCAGAGGTGGCCAAAACTCTCATTCGTGCCGGCGCAGATATTCAACCAAATGACGTCGAGAATTCATTAAGCTATGCAGTGAGACTTGGAGATGTAGAACTGGTCGATATGATCATCTCCGCAGGGTCCGATGTCAATCGTGTGTACAAAGATGAACGGGATGCGTCACTCCTCATCGCATTAAAAAGTGCAGCATTTAGAGAGGAATGGCAAAAAGAACATATCAAATGGAAGAATCAGTCGATTACTACGATAGATCCGCGCGAAATGGAGGTTAGTGCATCTACAGAAATTGCCAGACTCCTGATAAATGCCGGCGCTGATATCCATGTCGTCGACAGTGATGGAAACACACCGCTTATGTTTGCAGCCAAACAAACAGCAGACCCGAAGCTTGCTTTGGAGCTCATCGAAGCGGGACTGGATGTAAATGCCGTCAATAAAGATGGGGAGAACGCTTTGATGTCGGCTGCCATCGTTGGAAATTTCGATGCCGCACAAGCGATGATTGAGAAGAAAGCAGACGTAAACGCAATATCCCAAAGGGGGGCTACCGCACTTACACACGCTTTGGCAAACGGCCATGAGGCAATCGTAAAACTATTGATCGATGCGGGTGCCAATCCCAATGCCGGTTCAGCGCGCGGCGTCATGACGCCGCTGATGTATGCAGTCCAAAATAATGCACTGGATAGCGTGAAATATCTGATAACGCACAAGGCAAATGTCAACGACAGCCTCCCATCAGGCCTAATGCCAATCTCGTTTGCACGCAGCAAAGAAGTTGCCCGCGAATTATGGGATCACGGTGCCAAGCAAATCATCACAGAGGCAAACGAGAAAGATGACAGCTGGAATGCGGTGCTGCTGGCTTTATCGGGCATTCCTGGCGCGGATGATATGCTGGCTGAAGCGCTCAATACCATTAAGTCAAAAGGCCTTTTAACGGATTCGTTGCTGTACTTTGCGCTTAAAAATGCAGCATTCAATGGGGTAGGCGCTCGCACCGTAAAACTGTTGTTGGATACCTGGGCAGACATCGGCGATCAGGATCACCAAAAAGCAGTTTTTCTGACATTGACGATACCCGAAATTGATTTAATAGCTGCCATAAGGAAACAGGCCGGGGACTCTGTTTTGGAAAAACTTAAAAGCCTGGAGAATCTTATTTCACATGCTGAAAACAGGCACTATCCATACAGAAGTTCCATTTTATATGCAGCTTCAATACAATGTGATCCATCAACACTTGAGACATTGCTGGATACGGCTGAAAAATATTACAATTTACAGGATAATCCCGGAAATGCATACCCTGGTTGGGGAAATGATACAATCATATCTGTATCTTTTCGCATCTTGTATGAACTTGTAAATATAAGAATGATGATGCTTCAAAAAGACATGCCAACTGATGAGAATAAACGAGTCATTGATGTTGGATACCCATTATTCGAAGGATTGAGAATAACCCATGAGGATAGAGAGCGTATTGAAGCAGAATTAGAAGATAATCTGGATATGGATAAACGACACAAACTCCTGCAGCAGTGCATGAATCATGTATCATCACATCTCCCAAAATCTGCAGACAACGGCAATCAGAAACATGAGTATTCGCTGGGCTATTTATTGCCATTATCTTCTGCCGAAAGTGCGGTACTTCTGAGCGCATCCATCATGTATCCGGATCTTCTCGAAGAACTTCTCAGTTATGGGATAAAACCAGAAGCCAATCCTAAAACGATGCTTGAAAATCCCATCCTTATAGCAGCACTCTATCAGCAGGAAGATGCCATTAAACGTATGATCAATCACGGATTTAACATGCATGATCTGACATTCGAAATGATTGGCACCATTTTGGATAACGGAACTGCAGAATCCCTAAAATTGCTGATTGATCATGGTGCAGATATTCATATCAAATCTCGAAATGGCGAAAATCTTCTCATGCGGACAGCTCTTACAGAAATATCCACTGATATGATGTATGCGTATTATAACGATACAATCAGAGATAATAAATATAATTATTTTTGGAATTTTTACAGAACGAATTTACAGTTTTCATTTCATAGACCAGTGCCTCAAAGGGATCGCAAAAAGAAGATCCAACTGTTGCTGAATGCCGGTTTAAATATCAACGAAACAGATAACGACGGCAATACAGCGCTGATGCACGCGCTTTTGAAAAAGAATAAATTAAACGTACAGATATTGCTCGAAGCGGGTGCAGACCCAAGTATTGCCAACAACAAAGGTGAGAGCCCAAAAGACTTATTGGAACAGACACTCTATGACGAGCGTATTGATAAGCACTGAACCCGGAACATAAAGCCTGCTTTTTACCCACAAGATTGTGATTATTTCTAAAAGCAACAGGCGATAAGCCCGAATGAAAAATCAAATGCAATACGCTCCGCTCTCGTACACCAGAGTCCCTTCTTAAACATCGATCACATCCGAAGGCAATGCCTTGGGGGCATTGCTTTCCGCTTTGGGACGAATGACTTCGGCTTTAATATCACTGCTCTTTTCAGATCCTTCGACCTCAATATCGATAATGTCTTCCTCGTGGCGATGTCGTTTTTTTCGGGTACGCTTCTTTTGAGCCTCAAAAGGATTAGCCGCATCCTGCCCAAAATTCATGTTTCCCATACCCAGATTGCCAAACTGATTGGGATCTAATCCGGCAAACGGATTGGCCCCCATCCCTCCGAAGGGATTGCCTCCCATGGTGCCGAAGGGATTTAAGCTTTGTGACAGATCCGGCAGGAGTTTATTGATTATTTTGGCAAACATGAACCGGCGTACCGGTCCGATGAGCACTAAAAAAGCCGCCAAATCCGTTAAAAATCCCGGTATCATAAATAATGTGGATGCCATACGGCGAGGCGAAAAGGGCTCCGACAAACGCTTCGGAGAGACATTTTTCGATGGGCGAATTGCATAGCCTAACAGGATAAAGCCGACTGTAATCCAGAAAATATAGGTAAATCCAAAGAGAATGTTCAGACCGATAAACAGGGCGACTTCAAACACAAATATGATCGCAACCAGAGCAAAAGCTTTTCTGAGCGATTTTTGAATCATGGGATTGGAGTTAAAATCCATAGCAATTCCATTGGTAAAAAAATTCGAAGAAATGGCAATCCATGCCGGATGCCCTCATACCATGATAAAACGGCGAATGGGAGAAAATCATTTCAATTTGCAACATGCAGTTGACGGGGGCCGGGACAGAGCCCCGGCTAAATAGTTAACTATTTTCAAAAAAACTCTTGAATTTTCTTAATTTTTACGTAATATGCCCGCGATTTTGCGCGGCACGAAAAATTGCCGTGCTCTTATTTCTTTATCTTATGTGAGGCGTCATCGAGTGCATTGGCGCTTCGAGACGTCATTTCAATAGGAGCTTTAAGATGGCCCGCAAATGTGTATTCACTGGCAAATCGCCGCTCGTTGGCAACAACGTTTCCCATGCCCACAATAAAACGCGCAAAGTTCAGCGTCCCAACATTCAGTCCAAACGCATTTATGTTGATGAACTCGGCCGTTTTGTTCACATTCATCTTTCGACCCGTGCCCTTCGCACCGTGAGCAAACTTGGTCTCCTGGCCTATTGCGAAAAAGAAGGCATCAACCTCAAAGATATCGAGATGTAGTCTCCGATTTCGTTGCTTTCTAAAAGCACCGCTTGCGGTGCTTTTTTTGTACCTGCAGCCGGTAGATTCTATGATTCATCTGTTAAGAGGAATGCTTTTAGCCGGTATGGTGCTTGTTTCATCATGCACCAATGGCCCGGACTGTGCCCAGACTTTGCCAAAATCAGAGGATGGCTATGTTCCCTCTGCCGAAGCGCTCAAAACGGCAGGTGCACTTTCATCCTGGGTCACAGCACGTGCCTCTCAGCAATTGAAAGCAGAACAAGCCGCTGCCCGGGATGCCTTGCAAAGCGAGCGTGTCAAAGCAGAAGAAGCCTACCAGGCAGCCAAAGCCCGCAAGGAACGTCCCAAACCCGTTCCAAGAGCGACACTGCATATCAATGAAAATATTGCAGAACTACTGCCCAAATATCGATATGAATCACTGATTGCAGAATTCTATGCCGTCGAAAATGGCCCACGCAAATCTTTCTTTGTGCGCGATGGCCAACTCACGCCTCAGGCCAATGCCCTGCTCGCTGTTTTGGATCGCGTCGATGAGCATGCACTGAATATTGATGACTTTGCACCGGATCAACTGCGCAATGTGGCCCAGCGACTCGTCAATATGCGCGATTCTGTAAAAAATAATGCTCAGTTCAATCCCTTCGAAATTGAAGCCATTTCACGCGCACTCGATGAAAATAGCGAAAAACTCGGCCAACTCGAAGGTGAAGCACAAGTCGACGCGATTCTGGCGATGCTCTGTGATTTCGACACGACCCCCGTGCCGCGCGCGGCGGCGCTTTGTGCCCGAACGTATGAACATTTGCGCGACATTGACATGCTCGAAGATGCGCTCGAATTTGCACTCGCCGATGCCTGGTTTGTCTATGCCCGCGATTTAAAATTGGGAAATCTCGAAAAGTTTTCGGATGAAGAACGACAACAATATACCACCGAAGAAAATCCCAATGATATCCATCCCAAATATCACGATCGCATCATCGAAACGCGCCTGGCAGCAGCCATGCAGGAGTTTCAGACGATCGAGGATGAGAATGCTGCAGCCACGTGGTTAAATGATCTCGTCCCCAAACACGAGCAGTATCCCAAACTCCAGCAAATACGCGAAAAATATCGTCAACTCGTAGCCGATGGCGGCTGGGCTGTCGTCCCCCCGGATCGCATGTTTGCCGGCGGACATGCCCCTCTCGTCAAAAACCTCAAGGACCGACTCGCCAAAGAGGGTTACTACAAAGGAACGGTCAATGATCTCTTTGATCGATCTTTGACGGATGCCATCAAAAAATACCAAAAACATCATCAGCTCGAGGAAACTGGCGAGGTCGATGAAGTATTTTGGCGAAGCCTGAATGTGCCGGCCGACCAGCGTCTTGCTGAAATCGAGGTCAATATTCGCCGTTGGCACAAAACGCTGTTTGAGGCGCGCGACACCTACGTCTACATCAATATTCCGTCTTTTTCGGTCGAATTCTGGGCCGATGGTGAGCACAAATCGACGCACCGTGCAGTTGTGGGCAGTTCAACCAAAATCTGCAATACCAAAACGCAGGAATGGGAACTAATGAATTCGACGCGCCTGATGCATTCGCGCATGACATATCTGGTTTACAACCCATACTGGAACGTGCCGCCCCGCATCGAAGTCGATGAATTCTGGCCTAAAATCAACGCGGATCCCAAGTGGCTCGGGACGACCGATTACGAATTCTTTACGCCCAAAGGCGGCGGCCGCGTTCTGCGCCAAAAACCTGGCCCCAACAACGCACTTGGCCGCGTGAAGCTCATTTTCCCCAACCGGTACAACATCTATCTGCACGATACTCCCAAACAGGGCATGTTCAATTATCCCGTGCGCGCGTTCTCGCATGGCTGCATCCGCGTCGAAGGCGCGACCAAATTCGCAAAGGCAGTCCTCGAGCACGACGGACAATGGGATAAAAAGATGGTCGATCGCTTCTTAAAATCGCAGACCGAACATCCGATTGACCTCAAAACGCCGATCGATGTCTTTATCGAATATCACACGGTGACAGTCGATGAGGAAGGTGAGCCCTACTTCCTGGCCGATATTTACAAGATCATTAAGAACGAAATTGATCCGCCGACCGCACTGGAACGCCACTGCAACCCAAGTACAGACCGCACGAGTTCCTATCGTTCAGGTGCTGGCGAGGATTCGGGACCGTAATGTGCGCGGGCTTTTTGCCTGACGGCAAATACGCCCTGCGCGCGGCAGCTATGGCCTGCGGCCATACGCGCCGCTTTTTATAAGGGGAGAAACCACACCCATGTCAGACCACGAACACGATTGTCACTGCCACGAAGAAGGCTGTACCTGCGAACATCATCACGAAGACGGCTGTGAATGCGGGCATCACCACGACCAAAAGCCGCACATTGCAACGCCATCATTCAAACCGCAGGATCCCGATAAAGGCGTTTCTTTGGGCCCCGAAGCCGAACAGGAAGTCGCCGAAGTCATGCAAAAACGCTATGCGCGTTTTCTCGACGGAGATGAGCATTTTGTCGTCAAAACTGAGGTTTGCCATCATTTTGGACTCGTCAGTTCGCAATTGACCAACAGTGCTCGCACGACGAATGTCTGTATCGAAGTCAGTGTCGAATGTGAGCCCAATCAAATCGAAAATCCCATGGATGCCTATACCCAGGCGTTGGATGTACTCGATCTGATATGGCTCGATTATTTCGACAGTGACCGCATTTCCCATTATTTGCCGGTATGGCAGAGCTACGAGATTGATTCCAAGACCGTCAATGTCCGCCTCGAGCACAGCAATCCGGCACTCGATGACGAAGTGAGTGAATTCCTCAAAGCGCACGGTTTTCTCGAAAATGGCCTCACGGCTGCAGATTATGAGGATGAGGATTAATTCTCTTTGAGACTGACTGTGGGGCGTTGCGGGGTGTAACCCCGCAGTGGGGGTAGCGTCGTAGCGAGCTTTTCGGAGCGACCCGGTATGGTCGCCCGAAAAGCGAGGTAGACGCGCAGGGGGCCACTGCCCCCTGCCACCAAAACAAACACAAAGATTGCATATAAAACATTGCTCATTGCGCTTTTTCTGCTAGAAATAGATGCGACTTTTTTTCTTCTGCAGGAGATAGCCAATGAAACCGCAATCCAAATATATATATGCCTGTCTTGCGCTTGCCATCTGGTCTTATGGTTGTTCGGATGACAGTAACGGGAAATCCACATCGATTGACAACCCGGGTTTAAATCTCGGTGATGCCTGCCAGGCGGGAGATGCCTGTCCCGATGGCACCGTTTGTGCCAATGGCGTTTGCACAAATGAATCAGACCCATGTGCCACCCTGGAATGCGATGGTCAATGTAAAAACGGCAAATGCGTCGATCAGGACGATGAAGATCTGTGTGGTGGCAAGAAATGCGGCACCGACCAGAAATGTCAGGATAACCGGTGTGTCGATTTATGCGGCGGTGAAATCTGCAAAGATGGCTTTAAATGTGAAGATAATACATGTGTCGAAGAAACGCCGGATCCATTGTGTGGCGAAACGACATGTACAGAGACACAAATCTGCCTCAATGAAGTTTGCCATGAGCCCGGGGATTGCGGCGGAATCACTTGCATGGATAATGAAGTATGCCACAACGATGTCTGCCATGTCGAAGGCGATTGCGGCGGGCTGACTTGCAATGAAGATGAAATCTGCGACAACGAAACATGCAAGATGGCTGGCGATTGTTATGGAATCGCATGTGCAGAAGACGAAACCTGCACATTGATGGGCTGCCGAAAATTCGGCGATTGCGCAGGGATTGCCTGCAATGACAATGAGTTTTGCTTTAGAAATGAATATTGCCAGGAAAAGGTTTTATGCGGCGATTCGTATTGTGACATCAACTACGAATGCGTCGATGACACTTGCCAGCCGAGTGAGATCTGTTCCGAAACAGGCGTGGATAAATGCGGTGAGGCATGCTGCGGCCTGGATGAATTTTGCGGCAAAAGGACAACATGCTGCCCCGTGAGCGATGCCTGTGGTCAGGATTGTTGTCAGGAAGGCGAAGTTTGTGACCATGAAATGTGCCATATCGCATGCGCAGAGGGAATTGAACGCTGCACCCAGACGGATGGTACTGAAGTTTGCTGTGAAGCAGGCCAGATTTGCACATCCAATCAGTGTTTTAAGCCCACCACGAGCTGCGTTGACAATTATATGTGCGACAATGGGCAGTATTGCGATCCCGAAATGAAAACCTGTCTGCCGCAGCCCACAGGGAATGTCTGTATGGCCACCCCCAAAGGCGGCGAGGTTCAGCCGACGCTCTTGTGGTATTGGGGCGAAGTGCCCCCCGATCCCTTCCCCGATTTTGCTCAGGTCATGAGTTCTCCGATGGTTGCGGATATTAATAATGATACGATTCCCGAAGTGGCGTTTAATTCGTATCAGACGGGGAATAACTGGGAAGGTCACGCTATTCTGCGCGTTGTGAATGGCCAGAATGGTAAGCTTTTAGCCAGCAGCGATGGGAATCCTAAGACAGACGGCGGCAGTCAGGTCGCAGTGGGCAATCTCGATGACGATCCGATGCTCGAAATTGTGACCTGTGCGGACGACTATCGCCTGATTGCTTATAAATATGTGAAAGGTGATGCGTCTGCGGGAACGGTCGATCATCTCGAAGTGATGTGGCATGCCAATAATGCCTATTTTGAATGTGGGCAAAGCGGGCCAGGCATTGCCGATTTTAATGGTGACGGCAAACCTGAGGTGTATGGCCGATATACGATTCACAATGGCCAGACAGGGGAAGTGATTGCCCATGTTGCATGCGATGATACTGCACATACCCATCGTGCCTGCGACTACAGCGTTGCACTCGATATCAACAAAGATGGCAAACTTGAGCTCGTTGGCGGTAACGTCGTCTATACAGTGGATATTGAGAACAAAACGATGACACCGCTGTGGCAGCGTTCGGATCAACCGGATGGCTATCCGGCTGTGGCCAATATCGATGTGGATGCCGCTGGCACGCCCGAACTCGTGGTCGTCCGGAACTCGAATGCAACGCTCATGGCTTACAATGCCCTTACTGGTGAGAATTTCTGGGCAGCCCCAGTCGCATATTCCATTCAGGGAGGCGGAACGCCGACAATTTCCAATTTGGATGACACCCCCGAACTTGAAATATCATTTGCTGGCAGACTCGGTAATATTGCGCTCAATTACAAAGGAGAAACGGTTTGGACGCGCGGTTCCCATGATCAATCCTCGGGGCGCACTGGTTCGTCGGTTTTCGATTTCGATGGCGACGGCAAAGCGGAAGTTGTTTATGCAGATGAGTTTTATCTGCGAGTGTATGATGGTGCAACCGGGAAAACCCGTTTCTGTCAGTGCAATACCAACTGTACACACTATGAATATCCCGTCATTGCGGACGTCGATGCCGACGGTCATGCCGAAATCCTCATTTCGGCCAATACTTCTTGTGAATATACCCAATGCAAGACTGACCTTACCGAAGCCCTGGGTAAAGATGACTGTGTCGATGCGATTATCGCGAGTGCCGCTTCCAATCCCGCCATTCTCAAAGGTCAACAGGGCGTGCGCGCATTTGCAAGCCCAACACGTGACTGGATTAATACCCGC
>JAGACY010000362.1 GCA_017613855.1 Pseudomonadota bacterium | reverse complement strand
TAATAAGAGTCGCCCTCTGGGTTTGCATTCCAATTGCTCACTGCTCACTGCTCATTGCTCATTTTGTATACCATTCACAATGAATTTCAGCATAGCCTGCTGGTTTTGCATTCCAATTACGCATTACGCATTTGAAATGCTCTTCACCCTTAGCTTTAGAGTCACACTTTAGTTTTGCATATTCACAAGGAACACCCAATGGTACCTTTTACAATTTCAGAAGAATCCGTCATTCACCTTAAAGAATTGCTCGCCAGAGAGGCCAATGCGCGTCCCGGGCAGGGTATTCGCATTTATATCTCGGGGTTGAGCGGCTATGGGCCTGAATGGAGTCTGACACTCGATGATTATTCCCGAGAAACAGATGAATGCTGTGAGTTCGATGAACTCAAGGTCATTGTCGAACGGGATTTGCTCAATTCAGTGGGGGGGCTGGATATACAGTATGAAGCCATGGAAGAGGGCGGTGGATTTTTGATTACAGCGCTCGATCCTGAGTTGAGGGAATTGTTTGGCGGCGGTGGCTGCGGCTGCGGTTGTGGCAGTTGCCACGGGTGCCATGGTGAGAATGGCTGTAGTGGCTGCCATTCGTGTGAATCGTGTGATGGTTGTTCGGATTGGGATGATGAGGAATAGTTAAAAAAAAAAGCTGCCGAAATGGCAGCTTTTTTTGTGCTTGGGTTTTAGCTATTTACAGCGTTCATGTGCTCAAAAAATTTGAGAGAACGGCTCCAGAGTGCTTCCTGTTGTTCTTCGTTTGCATCGTCTTTTTTTGACTTGCTTGAATTCGAACCATTCGGATTCAAACTGAGCAAAGGTTGCGGCTCATCTTTTTTGACATATTTTTTTGTGTCTAGTTCTGACATTTGCTCTTCTCCATGAGTGGCAAGGAATCCCCCTGTTACCCACCGAGGATGTATAATAACCACATGTGGCTAAAAATCCAATTTTTTTTGCAAATAAATTAAAAGCCGCGTATTTGCGTGCAAATAGCGGCTTTGCGAGCCGTATGCAGGGTGCGCTTCAGCGTACCCTGCATAGGCGAGTGCCAAAAAAAAGCCGCCCCAAAAGAGCGGCTTATGTTTGAGGTATTAGGCTTTTCGGCGTCTTACGATTCCCAGGCCTGCAAAACCAGCGAGCAGGAAGAGCCATCCGAAATGACCGGCATTCGAAGGTGTCGAAATGCTGCAGGAGCCGCCGCTGGCGTTATTGTATTCGGATTGAGCTGAAATTTTGCTCACTTCAATGGTGAAGAATACGGATTTGGATGGGATGATCTTGTCGTCGCTGCCGTCATCCGCATAAGCTTCGTGTAACCCCACACCAATGTAAATATCGGTGCATGCCCAGTATTTATTTTCGTTTGCAACTGCGGTGCAAGCGAGCATGCCGTCTACATAAACATCGACTTGTGTATCGGGATCGGCTGTGCCTGTAAAGATAACGGGTTTACTGGCGCTGAGAACGGATCCGTCGGCAGGTGATTTAATCGAAATCTGGGAGACTTCCGCGCCCTGGGTTGTGAAGGTGACGGGTTCTGACATGGTGCTGCTTTGATCAACGCCATCTGACCAGTTTGCACGGATGGTGTATTCGGTAGCGTTCTCGAGGTTGTATCCGACGGTGCAAATCCATTTGTTATCCACAATTTCAGATTCGCAGAACAAAGTAGAAACATTGCCTTCGACGATCCAGACATAAACCTTGCCATCTGTCGCGTTGACGGTACCGGATGCCGTTGGGCGAATGGAGGTGATCTCACCGTTGGCCGGTGTCAGAATGACAGGTGTGCTGAAGGACATGTTGTCGAGGATGGTGAATTTGGAAATGCCGGAATGGGCGACTTCGACACTATCGACAACGGCGAATGCCTGTGCGGCATAGTCTCCCGTGTTGAGCGTCGTGGTGCAATTCCAGTTACCATCAATGGGATCTGAATTGGCTTGACAGATCAGAGCGTTAGTTTCTGTATCGAGCACCCAAATATCGACATCAGGAGTTGCTTTACCTGTAATGGTAATGGGGTTGGAGCGTTCAACCGATTCACTGACATTTTGAGCAGGATCCGTAATTTCGACGAAATAAGTGCTTGCCTGTTTTGTAATGAAGACGGTTGTCTCTGCCTCAGCGGAGGCGCCTTTATCGTCCGTGACAGTCAGGGTAAACGTCAATTCATCTCCATCTTCGACGGAATCTGGGATACTGACGATTGGGGTACTGTCATGTGTTCCAGAGAGCATGCTGATATATTCGCCGCTCCACTCGAAGGAAATGGTATCTCCATCCGGGTCGTATGAGCTGGAGGCATCCAGAACAAAGACATCATAAGGTTGGGCCTCATAATGATCCTGGAGGATAATGACAGGCGGCTGATTGAAGGGGATAGAGGAAGCGATTTCGAAATGAACCGGACTTGAGGCAACTTTGGAATCGCCTGCCCATGTTGCTACGATGGTGTACTGATCCGGACTTAATGAGGACTCGCAGCTCCAGGCTTTGTCGACCACTTCTGCCGTACAGATGACTGCGTTTGTGTCGACATTTGTAACGATGATTTTTTGGCCATTGGGCATATCGGTCGTTCCCGAAACAGCAAACGTTTCGGTATTGATGACTTCCCCTTCGGTTGGGGATGTAATCTCGATATTGTAGTCCGGACTGATGACGTAGATCGTTATATTGGATGAGGCCGTTGCTTTCTTGTCGTCTGCAACTGTCACCGTGACGTGGTATTCTGTTCCGGGGACAGCATCCTCCGGCGCATAGAACATTGGATATTTGCTCGTAGCATTCGAAAGTCGCGAGACATCGGCACCCGACCATGAGAAGGTAATCGGATCGCCATCGGGGTCATAGGATTTGCTGGCATTGAGGCGGACGCTTCCACCCGGTTCGACATTAAATGAGGGGTTAACGAGGATAATCGGGGGATTGTTTGCCGAAATCGGATCCTGAATGGTGAAGTTGACCACAGAGGATTTCAATGCGACATTATCATCTTTATAGGCAACAATTTGATAGGAGCCCGGTTCCAGGTTCGTGGTGCAGGACCATGAATTGTAGGAAATGGTCGCCTTACAAATGTTTTGGCCATTGGTAGTTTCTACGAGGACACCGCCATTTATATAGGTAATATAGGAATCGATTTTTCCGGCGATGGTGACCTTGGGATCTGTCAGAATTTGGCCATCGGTTGGGCTGGTAATACTCAAAGAGGATTTGGGATCAACAAAGGAGAAGATGACTTCGTCGGTTCTCTCTTTGGAATTTCGGCTCCAGTAGGCAAAGGCTCCCTGATTGCCCGGGGTGTCATAAGTATACGAGCATGACCAGGAACCATCCGCCTGGATGGTGGCTGTGCACAGAGCAGGTTCACCTTCTTCGCTGGTGACAATGATGGAGCCCTTGCCCGAGCCCAGGGACGTTGTTCCCGAAAAGACGACCGTATAATCTTCGAGGGCTGCATGATTCTGTGGTGATGTCATGACCAAATCGATGCCCTTGATGGTCACTGTGGTCGTTGCAGAAACGGTATTGCCTGCCGCATCCGTGACATCGAGCGTGAGTGTCATTTTGTCGCCGGCAATGGCATTGTTGCCTGCGTGAACACGGGGATTGAGGGTATCTGTATAGTTTGCGGTAACATTTGTGGTGGGAGAGACTGTCCAGCTAAAGGTAAATTTGTCTCCTTCCGGGTCTTTGATTGTGGGTTTGATGGTAATGGTTTCGCCCAGCATGAGGGTGTAATTGGCAGCGAGCGTTATGGTGGGGGGAAGGTTGACACATTGTCCTGATTGGCAGGTAAATCCGTCCTGGCAATCCTCGTTTGTTGAGCAGCCGGTCAGACAACCCGAAGAGGCGTCACATCCATATCCGCTGCATGTCGTCGTCGTAGGTTTGCAGACGCCGCTGGTACAAGCATTGGTCACATAATTGTTATCTTTGTCACAGCTTGGGCTTCCGCATGCCGTACCATCCGGTTTGTTGATCATGGTACATCCGGCGGAGGGATCACATGTGGCTGCACTCTGGCATTCTGTTTCAGCGCCGGAACACGAAACCTCACTCCATTCAAAATTATGCTGTGAGGGATCGCAGAACTGGCATTTGTCGCCGTCAAGTGTTTCTCCCGCTTCGAAGCAAACGCCATCTACGAGGCAACGGGATGCGGCATAACAAAAATCATCCTTTTCACTAAATACCGAAAGACGTCCCTGATCGGGATTGGAACTGTCCGGACTGTAATTGGGGGCTGCGACAACCAGATCATCCCAACCGGCAGAATCCACATCCGTAACAACGACATTGCGGCCGAAATCGTCATTGAGTGAAGTCGGGACATTTGAATTATAGGTCCAGAAGGCTTCTTTTGAGAAAATGGTTCCGTCTTTGGTACCCATGTAAATGTAGACATCACCCTGGGCCTTGTCTGTATCAGAGGGGCGGATTCCCGGTGCGCCTACGATGAGATCATCCACGCCGTCATGATTCAGATCGGCAATGGTGACACTTGAACCAAAGCGTGCATTGCTGCGTCCGGAGGTCTTCGTCCAGAGGGAGGTATCATCAAAACCTGCGGATGCACCAAGGTTCGTATAGGTGCGTACGCGTCCTTCCCGTTTTGCAACATTGTTCCACATGGGCTCGCCAACAATCAGGTCGAGTTTGCCATCGTGATTGATGTCTGAAAATGCGACCGCCTCGATCGAAGCGCCAGCTTTGTCGAGATCGCCAATGATGGGCGTTCTGGACTCCACCAGTTTGCCGCCCGAGAATTTGTAGAAAAATATGGCACCGTTGGGGGAATATTCTGCATTGTCATCCGCGCGGAAGAGGTTGTCTACGACGACAATCTCATTGGTTCCTGTACCGTCCAGGTCTGCAATATAAATGGCGGAACCCAGCATGAAATCTTCGGATTCTGCTTCTACGCTGTCTGCAATGACCATATTGGTGCCGGCATTACAGATATCCAGCATCACGTTGACTTTTGTCTTTTCCCAGTTGTCGTCATCGTCTATAGGGGATGAACGGAAGACAATATCATTGTTGCCGTCACCATCCACATCGCCTATGGCAAAGGCACCGCCTGCGATTTCCTTATTGGTTCCGCCATAGATGATCTTTTTTGCAACGCGGTAACGTGTACTGTCTTTGTAGATAAAACCAAAGGCACCCTTGTAGCTGCTGTAGCTGGGGGCAGAGGCAATAATGATATCATCACTGGTGAGGTTCGGGCAGAATTTGCCAACAGCGATGGCTGCTCCGAAATCATCCTTGCCTTTGGGGCTGATTTCAAAAACGCTTTGTGAGGAATTGTTGTCCCACGCAACGATGACTCTGCCATGAGTTTTCGTACTGCCGGTCGAAGTCACGATATCAATCGATTTGTTTGGGTTGATATGGCCCACAGCCAGGGCACGCCCGAAATAGGCTTCATTGGCCGGAGCGCTGTCCACGATAAAAGCTGCTTCTGCACTGCCATAGGGAAGTCCGCCTGTTTCACCAAACAGTGCCTGACTATGGGTGGCAATGTCTTCATTGGATTGTGCCTGGTTATCGGAGCCGGAACAGCCACTCAGGGCTGCAAGTGCGACGCATAATGCGGTAATTGTAATTTCTTTTTTCATGACATAATCTCCATCACGGAAAATAAAAAGCCTTTAAATGATAGCACATTCGCTCAATTATTAAAAATAATTTCGGAAAAGGAACTGAGAAATCCCCAAGAACAGGGCTTTGGGGGGACACTGTATGACAAGCGTATTGATAAACTCAGAGCCTGGAACTCAGAGCCTTGCGTGCAAGAAACCATCTCCAAGCTCCAAGCCGGAATGCCAATTATCGGCGAACAACATATCCACTCTCGGACATCAGAACCTTTTTTTTTTGACAGGTTGGTGAAAACCAAAATAAACGGGAGGCTGAAAATTTGACCTTTTATGCATGGAACGTATCTTCGTAAGATGGAAGTGCCTCTTGACAGCGGCGGCCATAATCAGTAGTTTCGATTTCCGGAGTATGCGAATGCTTGGAGATTTTTCGGATAAACCAATGGATGACCTGGGCGAAAGAACTCAATTATATGAAGCTCAAACTGAGTCTGATGAAGCCATAGAGGATATCCTCAGTACGGCAAGCTATAATGCGCCCTATGCTCAGGATGGCTACGATAAGCCTGTGCCTGAATATGTCCATCGTCCCTCGTCAGCAGATCAGCCTGCTCTGAGCCAGATTTCGGGCGCTTTTCAGATGCCCGGCTCCGCCGTTGAGTCGATGTTCGCTGCTGTTGCCGAAGAATATCGTGAGATTTCTAATGACTATAATGTAGGAGAACCCATCGGACGCGGCGGTTGTGCTGTCGTTCTCGAAGCATGGCGAAAGATGGACAACATGCATGTTGTCATCAAAGTCCTGCAGGTCTCCGGCGGGCTCGATGAAAAAGAAGCCAAAACCGCAATTGCACGTTTCATGCGGGAAGCTAAACTGATTGCTTCGCTGCATGAGGAACATATCGTCCAGTGCGTCGACTATGGGTGCTATCAGGGAACGCCTTGCATGGTCCTGGAGTTCATTGACGGACTTTCACTCGACAAAATACTGGAAAATTACGGCGCTCTCCCGCTCGCACAGTCGACCAATATTATCATTCAGCTCCTCAACGCACTCGTCGAGACACACAGTCGGAAAATTATTCACCGTGATATCAAACCCAGCAATATTATGGTGTTTGATACACCCCCCAATTTTGAAATCCGCGTGCTCGATTTCGGTATTTCCAGCGTTCTCGACGGTCTGCAGAGCCAGACACTCATGACACAGCAGGGAAATGTTCGAGGTACGCCTTCTTATATGGCACCCGAACTTTTTACCGGCGATACACATGCCAGTATCGAAAGCGATCTCTACGCTGTCGGTCTCGTTTATCTCGAATGTCTTACCGGCGAAATCGCCGTCAATGATAAATCCTTCATGCGCGTGGCCTATAAACAGGTCAATGAGGAACTCTTTATTCCGGGGAGTATTCCGCCTGATATCGCCACCATTATTCGAAAACTATGCGCGAAAAAAGCTGAAAACCGATATCATTCAGCGCAGGTCGTTCTAGACGATATTCGCGCGCATATCGATAAGGCGCTTGAACAGGAAGATAAATGCCATCGTGATTGGGAAAAGAATAAGGATGTTGTAAGGGCAAAATATGCAGCATCCAAAACCATACTGATTACCAATCCCAGCAAAAAAGTTGGCGGCGGACAGGTTAAGTATATCGTTATCGGCGTGATTATCGTTATCGGGGCCATGGTCGGGCTTTATCTTTACCTGAATTATCTCAATGATGCGAAGAATCAGCCGACTGAACCTGTTGCGGCTGAACCGGAACCCGCTCCGGTGGTGGAAGAGGTTCCTAAACCCGAACCGGTGCCCGATGCCGGCGATGACAATGCCGCAAAAGTTAACGAACTGGAAGTTAAACTGCTGAAAATGGCAATTGAGAATGCTTCTAAGAGTGTTTCTGAAGCAACGCAGGATGCCTATAAATTAGATGTCGTCAGAAGCAGAAAGACTAAGCCCACAAAACCTGGCGGCCAGCCTCCGACCTCTGGCGGAGCAGATCCGCGTCCAAAAGACTCGCAGATTGATTTGCCGTTCTAGTGCTTTTGTGCTGTCAGGAATGATGGTTTTTCGATAAGATGCGGTGGCTGCCGTGCTTTTGCCTTCGGCAATACGCACGGCTTGCACATCCTGTTCGCTTCGCGAATACGGATGTGCTTTCATTTTGTGGTATCTCTCCTCTCGTGAAAACACATTTGGGGACTGCGGCTGCCGCTTCTATTCTGCAATTCCGAAGATCATGCGCATTTTACCTGTTTGTCTTCTGTCCGGAATTCAATGGACGGATGACGAAAGGGTCTTCTGCCTTCCTGTTTTGATAAATGTCTCGAAATACGCTTGCTATAACGCTTTCCGCGATGCTTTGTATTAACGCGGCGTGCAATTCTTCCGATGGCGAACGATTTAGTACCCAGGAGGATGCCTATACCTTTGAATCGACTTCTTCTAAACTCATCGCTTATGGTGCAAGTCAGATAGAGGATGATTCGCTCGATGTCTTTCGCTGCCCTGCTGTTTCCGAAATGAGCGGCGAAAATAATCTGACGGTCTTTAATGCACAGGCAAATGCACCATTTCCACATTTTACGCTCGAAACCATTCAGGGCATACGTGGCGATACGGATGGCGCTATCGGTATCTCACTGCATAATTTGCAGACGACGCTTTTCGATCTTTATGAAAGGTGCAATTCCACTTCTTATGAGCGGTTGAGCACCACATGCGAAGGGGGGACGGTTGTCGAAAGCTGTAGCGAGGCATCGGGGGAAGGAAAATTTTGTGAGCAGATCTATGAGGGCATGTATCAGCTCGTCATTTCTGCTGAAATGCTCGACGACGAAAACTGTTTTGCCGAAGAAGTTGATCGTTCGCCCTATACTTCTTCTGTCCCTTCCGCTGCATACGCATGCGATGCTTTTTCACCCATCCCGTTGGCTGCTGCTTTCCGGGGAAATCCGCCGCTGAAAATTCTGACCACCAAGTACAATAACGGTACCCCGGAAACGACAATGAACGCTTGCTGTGATATTTCCGATACCGGCGGATCTTTCGATTTCTGCTTTAAACCCTGTGGGTGCCGCAAACTCACCGTAAAAATTGTTCCAAAAAGCGAAGTCCTTGTGCCTTCACCCGATGGCAATCAAAACAGTGATGTCCTTTTTGACAATACGCTTCGAATTGCTGTCTTCTCGAATGTCGAAAATCAAAAAGGCAAATTATTCGATCTTTTGGAAAGCATACTCGATAAGGACACTGCCAATATTCTGGCGAATGTAAATGGAGTGGATGCGCTCTCCAATATGTTTGAACTCATGTTCGAAAAGGGAGTGGATGTCATCATCAGTATGGGCAATCTCACAAAAGATGGATCCGCATCGCAATTTAAAGCCATGCGTGAGCTCATCGATGATGAGTTCGTTGTGGCAGATGGCTCACTCTGTTTGGATGAAACGGATTTATCCGATGCATTTACTCCGGAAGAAGTTGAGGAAATAAATGTCAATTGCTGCAGTGTAATTGAAAATAATGTTTGCTGCTCAGATAAACGGACTCGTGTTTTTGATAACATCTGCAATGCCGTCTTTTATAAAAAATCTTTTTTGGCCAGTCTCGGGGAAGATGAGTTTAATGGTTCGGGCCTGGACGAGTTTACTGCTTTGTTCGGACCTTCCAATAGCGCTTCAACCATAGGAAAAGTACAGCTTGTCGTTTTGGATACGGCCGATGCCTCGATCGCTTCCGGTCAAAGAGCATGGCTTCAGAAGGTGCTCGATTCCCCAGAACATGCCAAATGCAATATTCCTGCTCCAACGCTCTATGCTGAATGGCCGACACTCGCCGAATGCCGCAGCATCCTTGGACGTTCTGCCGGGGAAAATGTTACATGCCGAGAGTGTATTCAAACCGAAGCATATTGCATTCCTCCGGATGCCGGGAGATCCGATTATACACTCGGACCCGAAAATTGTGTTTGTGTCCCGGAATCATCCAAAATATGCAGAAATAATTTCACATGCCAAAAAATGGATGGGACGGACAGTACTTGCATTTGCACGCGCGATGAAGATTGCGGCAATGGAGGCACTTGTGGTGAGGATGGAATGTGCATTCAGCCGATTCGACTCGTATTCAGCTATACACCGCTGTTCGATCGGTACGGTTCCCGAGGAAATGCCTTTACATCAAAAGATAGTGCCGCTTCTCTCCTGTCTGCACTGATAAAAGCCAATGTCTCTGCTGTGTTTTCCGGTCGCTCACACGAATTCAGCAGCTATTCGATGGGAGGAATTCCCATGTATATTACAGGCGGTGGCGGGGGAGAAATGGCCTCGTTTTCCGACAAAAAAAATCACTGGTTGTATGTCGAAATACCAAACGCTTATACAAACCCGAATCCGGATGATATTTCGATTGAAGTCGTCGAATTTTAAGGAGCTTATTCTATGAAAAAATTCTGGCTGCCTCTTTGTTGTATGGCTTTATTCGGAATGGGATGTCAGCAGAATATTCAACATCCGTCTGCGGGGGTCGAATTGCCGGTTTCCCGTGTCGTCATGTACCAGAGCGGTATCGGGTATGTCGAACGCGCAGCCACTGTTTCAGGCAATGAACTCGTTTTGCGCATTCGCCCCGATCAAATTAATGATATCCTCAAATCACTCACGGTCATTGATCGCGGAAAGGGCAGTCCTGTCTCGATTTCCCTTCCCGTCGATCGCGATACCCTCGACAGTCTTGCACAAATTCCCGAACAGGTTCGTAGTGGCGGCATTCGCGCACTGCTTGGGGCTTTCCGCGGGGCCAATGTCAAAATCAAAACGAGAAACGGTACCTATGAAGGCCGCATCGTTGGCATTGATGAGCCCACCCGAATCAGTGAGCTCTCTATCACCGAAGAACAAAAAGACCTCACCAAAGTTACCATCAAGACGAATAACGATGTACTCGAGGTCCTCTCCCTGGCCGATATCAAATCCGTCACTCTCTACGACAAGGGCCTTGCCGATGGGCTCGACAAAAGCCTCAATATCAGCCTGAACGAAGGCAACTGGAAACAGCTCGAACTCCGAATCCGCATGGATTCTGACAAGAAACGGGAACTCGCCATGAGTTACCTCGTGGCCATGCCCACATGGAAACCCGCTTATCGACTCGTTTTGACGGACAACGAAAAAGGCATTCTTCAGGGGTGGGCCGTCATCAGCAATGTCTCGGGCGCCGACTGGAACAACATTTCATTCTCGCTCGTCTCCGGACAGCCAATGAGCTTTACCTATGACCTCTATACACCACAGTTCCTTGCACGTCCCGATCTCTCCGGACTCGCGGCACAGCGCGCTGCAGCCCCCGAAGTCGTCGCCTCTGCATACGGTGCGAATAGGGAAGCGCCAATGCCCGCTGCAGCACCCATGGCTAAAGAAAGCATGCGTGCAGCCCAAAAATCCAAAGCCGCCGGTGGAAGAGCCGCCAATTCAATGATGATGGATATGGCTGCCGAAGCTGCAATGGATGAAGAGGCCGAATATGAATATAAGGATTCAATGGATGATGTCGAAGCCGGCTATGCTGTTCCCCAGGCTATCACGACTTCCGAAATGGCAAACAGCTTCACTGAACTCGCTTCCAAAGCACAGATCGGCTCTTTTGACGTATACGAAACCAAATCCAAGCTGACCATTCCCGATGGCAGTACCGCGCTCGTCAATATCATCAACGAGGACATGTCTGCACGCGATACACGCCTCATCAAAGCGGATGGCATCTATGGATTTGATGGCTTCTATAAAGGCTGGAAAACCTCCAAATCCTTCCAGACCATCGAACTTAAGAATTCAAACGGGAGCGCACTCGATTCGGGGCCAATCACGATTTACCGAGACAGTGCCGTCATTGGTGAGGGCTATTTGTCCAGAACCGAGTCAAACGCCATGGCCTATATCACGTTTGCCAATGAAGGCAGAATCTCGGTCGCCGTGGTCGATCAGAACTCAACTCAGAATTATCGCCTCGATTCGATTCAAAATGGTCGCTGCGCCTATACCGTCGAACAGACGATGACCAACAATTTCGAGGTCGATAGCCATATTGGCAACGATACGACCGCGCTCATCCAAATGCAGAAATTCCCCGGCTGGAATGCCGTCAATTTCCCGCAGGATACCGCCGATACCAGCGAGCACTTCATCATTCCTGTGTTAGCCAAAGCCAATGCCAAGACGCCGATGGCACTCACGATGAAGCGCGATTTCCCGAATTCTCGGCCGATGGCAAGAGGTGGCGCGGATCTCAGTGAATGCCAGCAGGCGATTCAAACGGCACTTCAGAACAACCAAATCCCGGCAGAACTGGCCGAAAACTTCAGGCAATTCAACGAGGACGCCCAGACACTCGACACAATAAACGTCAAACTCAATTCGCTGCAGACACGACGCAACGAAATCCAGCAGGATCAAAACTCATTGTCTCAGACACTCGCCGGACTCAAGGATATCAAGACATCCAATGCAGATTCGCTGCGCAATCAGCTCATGGCACGCCAAAAATCGAACGAACAGACGCTCGTCGAAATTACCGGCGAACTCTATGAACTCCAGGTAAAAAAAGGCGAAATTGAACTTCGTATGAAAGAATATGCCCGTACTCTCGAGTACGTAAGACAAGGATAATTATTATTGGTGCTCGCTTTGGGGCGGGCCTGAGGCCGCGTCCCTACAGCTCGCTTGCTCGCCTATTGCCTGTGGCAATACGGCTCGCTTTTTTGGGGCGCATGGCGTCTCTCTATTTCAACAAGGAATTACAAATGAAAAAAATCATTATTATTGCAGCCGCTTCATTCATGCTCATATCTTTGGGCGCATGCAACAAAAAAGCAGAAGAACCTGCCAAAACAGACAATACCGAAGCTGCACAGGCAGTCCCAGCCGATCCTGCCATAACCCCTAAAGATTTAGCCGGCACATGGATACAGACCGTCGACGATGACCCCAGTATCTATGTTTTTATGGAAGACGGCAAATGCAAGGCGAAGGGATTGACGGATAAAGACCTCAAAGATTGTACATTTAAAATTAAGACACCTGCAGAATATGGCGGCCGTTTTAATATTCTTACCGTCGATTTCCCTGCATCCGGCGATAATGAACAATACTATACCAAAAGCGCTATCAGCCTTTCGGGTGACATGCTCACCTTCCCGGATGATGAAGGCAATGTGAGCGAGTATAATAAATACAAGAAAGGTGAGCTCAAAGCAGCACCTGCAAAAGAGGATAAAGCCGAAGAAGCCCCGGCTGACGCTCCTAAAAACGAGGAAGATGTACATGCCGAGTAATCCGAAGATGTTTCGGATGGCTCATCTGTGACTTCACTTTTCGTGTCAGATGGCAAAGAGATTCCTGATTACAGAAAAATGATATATCATCTGCGATCGGGAATCTTCATTTGTATAATATTGAGTGTTGTCGCATGCAAACACTCACCCTCCTCCATGCCGGTTGAAAATACATCCAACTCCTTTGCTGCAGAATCGTCAGCGACCCAATTGGTTAAACATATATCTGATAATTATTCAAGAATGTGCAATGCAGAATCATCACATTCTATATATGGTGCAGCAAAAGGATTGCTGCGGCTCATTAATTATATAATTTCTTGGTAAAGCATCAAAAGGGCGAGTAGAATATGCCTTGGGGTGAAGCAATTGCGCAACCCTGAAAATCCCCCTGTTATTGAACTGGATTGCCGCATCTCTTTGGGTGATATGGTAATGGCATACTAAAAGGAAATTAGACTCATGTCTGATGTTTTTGGCGTTTGTATATTGGGCGCAGCTTTCGTTCTGTTCTTCTCGATTGGTACGCTGATGTTTTGGTATGATAATTGGAAAAGCATTCGGTTTATTAGAAAAGCCAAAAATGCAACCATCGAAGATATTGTAAAGCGATGTAAAGAATTATCAGCAAATGCCGATAACAAAGAGAATGAAACGTTCCTCGGTGATTATATACTTTCTGGAACGGCCGAAGCTTCATTAGAAAGCTGCTATACACATACACCGTGTGTTTTCTATCGCTATGAAGAAGTTTCAGACAAACGCGATGAGAACGAAGTGCATCATGGCATCACAAAAGGTACGACCAAAGATCTGAAAATCAAAGCCGCGCCTTTTGATCTCACCGACAAATCGGCTTCCATTCATGTCATTCCCAGTGAGGATAATGACACATACGAAGCTAGTTATATAGGCTTGTCAACAGAGACTGATTTCAAAGGTCACCTCACTTATACTGAAAGTATTATGAAACCGGGGGAGCTCACAGTGGCAGGTGCTGTCTATTGCCGAAATGGCGAGCCATATATAGAAATGAATCGCCAACTAAAGCGCATCGTCGTTTCCAGTGAGCCAATTGATAATGAGAGTGTTACGGTTTCCAAAAGTGCAAGAAACTATCTTATTGCGACGATTGTACTGGTACTGGTCGCTGTTGCTTTGATAATACTTGGGATTATGAAGAAGTAATTCCCTTGCTTTTGATGTTGGCTGCTCGGCGAATTGATTTGCCACTGAATGTCCAGGCATTCATTTAACCTCAAAGAGATCAGCAGAAACAACAAGAATGAGCAAATTATATTGCGCGGTTTAGTGTGGTTATGTGTGGTTGTTGAACGCACATACGACCAATCTCTATTCAGGTAACCTAAAGGGTTACCTCTCTCCCATTCCCACCCGCCGACTCGCCGTCCAACCCTGAATTACAGCGAGTTTGCACACTACTCCCTTTCCGACTTGAAAAGTCGTAATAAAGCATGATGTGCGTGGCATGTACTGTACTTTCAGCATTTCTCCTGCGTCCAGGGGAAGATGCTGATAAACCGCCCCTCGGTTGACCGTACATTATGTCGGGGAGGTATTTCTGTCGTCAGACAAATCCCGATGGATACATCCGCTGCCTCCTGGCTTAGTATAGAAGGACAATTCCCTCATGATAATGATGCCATCGAGAATGTCATTGTTACATTTTGCGGAGCTTTTTTTTAAAAAAAAATCCGGCGTATTCCGGTGTAAGCCGGAATAGCCGGATTTCGCAGAGCGTATCGGCGTAAAACGCCGATAGCTCGCGTGCCTAATCTTTACAAAGCCCAGTCGTTTCATCACATCCGGATTCACCGCATTCGGTATAGCTACTCAGGAAGTACCCGAAGCCGCCATCGGCTTTTGGAGCGCAAATGCGTTCATCGCTGTATACAGTAAGATAATTGGGATATTTGTGACAGACGTGGATGGTATCCCCTTCTTTTGAACAGTCGAGCACGCAGTCGGCAAGTCCGTCTTCGGCATCGAGTGCACAGCTGTATTGCAGGTCGTCTTCAGAATAATGAGCACAATCTTCACCCCATACCATACCTTGCGAAGTCGTTTCGTCCATCGCGCAGGACATGGCCCATTGGTCGATACAGCGATCTGGGTAAGAGGTGTCCTGGCAGGATGTGCCATAATCTTTTGGTACGAAGTCGCAGCTTCCGTTGGTACAGCCGGCGGCACAGGTCTCGTAACCCTCGGTAAATGTCCAGATTAAGCGTCCGTCGGCAGATTCTGTACATTCTGTTTTAAAGGCATAGTTGATAAACGTATTGGTGATTTCGTAGTATTGTTGCAGGCATTCACCGTAAAAGTCGCCTTTGACCGTGCATGCTTCGTGACATCCGAGGTCTTCGGTCAGCGATTCGGTACAAATGTTGGCACCGCAGTCGTTTGCGTGGACGTGGTGTTCAGTTTCATTGACGGACTGGGTACACGAAAACCGAATATTGCCCTCACAAAAGCTAAAGTCGGGCGTATATTCGCAGACGTCGCCTTCAGTAATGTCTTTAAGTTCTGAATGTACGGTCGAAACACAATTTCCCTCTGCATCGCAGGTCTCATTTTCGCCGGTGCAGCTGCATGTGATGCACTTTCCCTGAATGCAGATTTGTGATGCATCGGCACAAGGATTCGTTTTGCTGCAGGCGTCATGCGGCTCATCCTGGCATTGTCCGTTGTGGCAGATGTGTGTATCGGGACAGGTGTGTGACAGGCTGCATGCAC
>JAGACY010000361.1 GCA_017613855.1 Pseudomonadota bacterium | reverse complement strand
TTCAAGCACACGAAGAGTCGATGCATTCTTGACAACACCGCCACATAAAAAGAGCTTGTCAACTTTGTCGCGGCCGGATGTCTCATAGAAAAATGCCAGCGATCGCTTAATCTCATTGGCAATCAGTTCACTGACCTGACACGTAATGTCATTGACGTCTTTGGGAATGAGTGCCGAACCCTCTGCAACATTGCCTGTCTTGAATGATTCGGCTTCTTCATGCGTGATCCCAAGTTTCTTTTGAATTTCTTCGGTAATCTGGTTGCCGCCAATGGTAATGTCGCGCGTAAACGATGTCACACCATCTGTCATCATCGTCATCGAAGTAACTGACGCACCAATATTGATAACGCCGGAACACGATCCCAGAGAGGTTGAACCATATACGGTTTCAATCATATTCTGCAGCGCAAAACTCGCAACATCCACAACCCTTACATCCAGCCCCGCATCCTTCGCTACGGAAATGTAATCATTGACCACATCACGCTTACTCGCTACGAGCAATATATCCATCGAATTCTGCGAGGGATTGCGTCCCAGAATGACGGTATCGTACACGACTTCCGAATACTCATACGGAATATGCTGCTCCACTTCCCAACGAAGATTCTGAGCCAGCTCCTCATCGGTCATATTCGAAAGACGAAGTCTTTTAACAATGACACTGTAACCGGATATCGCAATGGCACACTGCTTCTGCTTTATTTTATTGCGGCTCAGTAAATTTCGTATACCTCGCGTCAAACTTGCACGATCGAGTATCGAACCGTCAACAATTGCATCGACAGGAAATAGCTCGCGATCCACCGCTTCAATTGTATAAGAACCGCGGTCATCCCGCAGCTGGCAGATCTTCGCGCTGCTCGAACCAATATCAAGACCTAATAATAATTTGCCTTTGGCCATCGTAATCTCCTATGACTAAAAAGACAATCAGCCAGCCCTAATTTTGCACGATTCAAAAAAAAGTCTAATTTTGCACGTTTGTATATTTGCGTCGTTGGTTTCGCCGCCCTATTTGCTGCGCAAATACGGGCTGCGGCGCAGGTTATTGGCGTGTGCCAATACACCTGCGCATGAACAATGTATGGCATCTCCACATCAAATCGTTTGTTTCTCGGTATAAATGCCCATTAAAGTTAAAATGTGAGTGCTATTGATGAAAATCCGTACAAAACAGCCAAAAAAAAGAGACGTTCTTTTGGAACGTCCCTTTATGAAAAAAACAATGGCATTGTATTGTTTAATTAACCTGATTCTTGCACTCTTTTGTGCATGTACCACTGCCGTTGGCACTGCCTTCATCGCATTCTTCGGGCCCATTCACGATGCCGTCGCCGCAGTGGGGGCCGCGCTTGCATTGGGTTGTACAGCCGTTGTACAGCGTGTCATTATTGGCGGTACCGTTGTCACATTCTTCGGTTTCGGCTTTTTTGCCATCGCCGCAGGCAAGCTTGCATGTGGCTTTGCCCGTGTTTAAAAATCCGCTCAAAGTCAGGTGGTACGTCGAACCGGAATCACAACGTTCAGCCTGGAACAGTTTGATCGGATAAATGCCATTTTCATAGATTTCCAAATTTGCATCATGCTTTTTACCTGTTTTGATCTCTTTTCCGTCGCAGGTAAAAATATATTCTTCATTGCCAAGTGTACCGACACCGCCTTCACCATAGGCATAGCCGCCAAGATCGACAAACAGACGGTTGTTCACAAATACCCAGACGTCATCATCTCCCCTGAATACAAGTTTTTCACCGCCTTTGTACTGGAAATAGGTCTCCAGCTCGGAAGTAAAATTCCCATTGTGAACGGGGGCTTCCGGCGGATAGGTGTTGCCATAGCCTGTATTGTCCAATGGCCCGAAATAACCCGCTGTAAAAGGTTGTCCATCGACGCGTTTGGCACCGGCTGGGGGGGCGGCACTGTTAAAGACGTAAGTGCCGGCGGCAACGCCGTCACCCTTTTGATGTTCCATTAAAAGGGTGGAATGAATCACATTATTGACCCGGGTTGGCTTGGAAAGATAACTCACATTTGGATTCGCGGGATTCAGGGTTTCACGGTACCAGGACGCAAACGTGGGACCGCAGCGCAGAATGGTACCGACTTTCCATGTAAGATCCGTACCGTTGACATGCTTGCAGATCGTATTGGTCGATTTGAGTACCGGTTTCCCTTCTGCATCGAGCATCTTTTCGACCATGTTGTTGCACATCACGCCTGTATACAGACATTGTTCAAAATCGGGATGTCCCTGATTGGCCGTTATCTTGGCATTGTTCATCGGAGTGACGCACTCCGGATCCTTTAGCCATTGATTGATGGTATCCTGCGAAACATAGCCGTCGTAGGTGTTTGTAAAATTGGGATAGGTATGTGCAAACCGCCTGAAATCGTAGTAAGTAATCGGTAATTCGATGGTATCGGGATAATTGTTCGAAAACTCAGTACAGACATAGCCATTTTCGACTTTGCAGTCGGCCGAGCAGCCATCCCCGGAGACGAGGTTGCCGTCGTCACATTCTTCGCGGTATTCCTTGGGAATGGTGTCCATCCAAAGGGTAATGCCGTCGCCGCAGATAGGTTTGCAGACGCCATCCAGACATTCAAAGATGGATTCACGTCGGCACTTGGGATCACAACCGTCACCGGCCGTATTGTTGCCATCATCACATTCTTCGCCCTGCTGCTGTATTCCATCACCGCAGCATCCTTTGCTGCATGTTGCAGCATTGGTGTAGTCAGAACAAGCCCATCCTGCATTGACGGTACAATTCGTGCTGCATGCCGAATTCGGTCCGTTTGCACTGCCTAGATCGCATTTTTCATACCCGGCAAAACCGGGTTCACCGCCATTGAGTTTGCCGTCTCCGCATGCAGTTTTTTCGCAGGCACCGCCGGCTGCATTACACCGGTAACCAGATTCAATGGCCAGGCAATTGGCGGCACAGCCATCGCCGGCTGTTGTGTTGCCGTCATCGCATACTTCATAACCCTCGACTTTGCTATCCCCGCAGGTCGACTTATGGCAGGCTGATCCCGCCGTCGGACAGGCATATCCGGTTTCGAGTTTACAGCGTGCCGAACAGCCATCGCCGTCGACGGCGTTGCCGTCGTCG